>RFHE01000344.1 GCA_003696445.1 Calditrichota bacterium
CTCTGGATCACCCGTTACCTGTCCAAAACCTATTCCACCAAACAGCTAAAGAAAATGGGTTGGGGATTCAGTTCCGGCGGGAAAAAGGGCAAGTTTGAGAAGCTGGAACACAATGGCCTGACCGCCGGAGGGACGGCCTATGTGGTGATGTTCCCTGAAGGGTATATTTCGGCCGACGGCCGAAACCTGAGCCAGGTTCATGTGGCCATTGCCACCAACACCAGGCCACTAAAAACCGAGAAGAACGATCATTTTGTCAAAGATTTCCTTCTGGGCCTGGTAGATCTGGCCAGCAAAATTGCTAAAGAGGTGCCCAAAGCCCACGTGCCTTCAAGTTACAACATCTGGGGCGGATTCCCCGAGTGGAGCCGGTTTGGCGTAAGCGAAGAGCTTTACCAGTACACATTCGAACATGGATATCGCCCGGTGTGGGTCGATGCCTACACAGTGAAAGGAAAAACCTATTTCAACGTGGTTTTCCGTCCCGCTGGTGGCGTCCCCTGGGTGGCTTTCCATGGCCTCACTGCCGATCGATATGAGAGTGAAATCGAGAAATGGCGGAACAGAGGTTTTCGCCTGGCCCACGTGGAGTGCTATGTGCAGGGCGGCCAGATTTATTATGCTGCCATCTTTGTCAAGCAATCCGGCCCAGATTGGAGGGAATACCACGGGAAAACGTTTGCCCAGCATCAGCAACTTTTCAATGCCTGGACGGCCCAGGGATATGAGCCGGTGAATCTGGCCGTGGCGACCGCAGGCGGGACGCCGCGTGTGGCGGCGCTGTATGTAAAAAAGGGAAGCGGCAGCGTTTACGCGAAGTTCATTCCCGTCGAGCAATATCAAAAGGTTTTCAATCAGCAAAAGCAAAAAGGCCGCAGGCTTGTTTACCTGAATGCGTTCCGATACAAAGGCAAAAACTATTTCTCTGCTATCTGGCATTCACAGCAAAAAGGTGCCTATCGCGCACGGCATAATATGTCCGCCAGTAAATTGAACTCGGAATGGCGGAACTGGCGCAACAAGGGATTTTTGACCCGGCTCATCACCGGGTACGAAAAGAACCAGCAACACCGCTTTGCCGCCTTTTGGGTGAAGCCGTAAGTCGCATTGCCTTCGGCCCGGCAATGTTAATCCCACACCAGTAGCGGGTACCCAAGAGCCCCCTGGCATCACTCTGGCACATACGCAAAACAGGGCGGTGAAACACAAGTGCATTACGCCTGTAAAATGGCGGCATGGAGGCTGCCAACTGGGAATGGGCCTTCTTATGCAGAGAAAGATTTTTGACACAAGTTCTCAACCCGATTAATCCTAAAATCCATGGTATATTGCACCACGGCGCTCAACTGCCTCATTGGCCCTTAAAAGCTTTGCGCATCCGGCAAATCCCTCTTTTTCACTCCACGCGTCTTATCAAAAATTCCTTTATTCAATCCCCCTACCAGCCTATAATTTGTAGGCTTTAGCCGGACAATTATGGAGCCGGTATATTCAAGCAGGTTAATTTCAGGAGAGCCTTCATGAAGAAAAAAACAGAACATTGGCCATCCATGGACGAGCGGATTAAACAACTTCGGGCGCTAGAGGAAGAGGCCAAGAAAGGTGGGGGAGAGGCACGAATCGCCAAAATGCACGCACAGGGTAAACTGACTGCCCGGGAGCGCCTGGAAGTGCTGCTGGATGAAGGCAGCTTTGAAGAGATTGACATGCTGGTACGCCACCACACCAGCGCCTTTGGTCTGGACAAACAGCGTTACCTGAGTGATAGTGTTGTAACTGGATTTGGTGCCATCGATGGGAGGCCGGTGTACGTGTTTAGCCAGGATTTTACCGTTTTTGGTGGCAGCCTTGGGGAAGCCCACGCGCGAAAGATCTGTAAAATCATGGACATGGCCATGAAATTGGGCGTGCCGGTAATTGGTTTGAACGATTCCGGCGGAGCAAGGATTCAGGAGGGTGTGGTTAGCCTGGGCGGCTATGCGGACATTTTCCTGCGCAACACCTTAGCCAGTGGAGTCATTCCTCAGATTTCCGCCATAATGGGGCCCTGCGCAGGCGGGGCGGTGTATTCCCCGGCCATCACCGACTTTATTTTTATGGTCAAAGAAAAAAGCTACATGTTTGTTACCGGGCCTAATGTGGTCAAAACCGTCACCCACGAGGAGGTTTCATTTGAGGAACTGGGGGGTGCCCATACCCATGCTACACGCAGCGGTGTGGCTCATTTTATGACCGACAACGATGTGGATTGCTTGATGCAAATCCGCAAGTTGATCAGTTACTTGCCGCTAAACAATGCCGAGGAACCGCCCTGGCGCCAGCCTTCTGATTCGCCCGAGCGAATGGACGAGGCATTGCTCCGAATTATTCCTGCCAACCCACAAAAGCCCTACGATGTGAAGGAGGTGATCCGCCATGTGGTGGACGACGGTGAATTCTTCGAAGTGCACGCCCTGTATGCCCAGAACTTGGTGGTTGGTTTTGCCCGCATTAATGGCTATCCGGTGGGAATTGTGGCCAATCAGCCGGCGGTGTTGGCCGGCGTGCTGGACATCGATGCTTCGCTTAAAGGAGCTCGTTTTGTGCGTTTCTGCGACTGCTTCAACATTCCGTTGGTCACCTTTGTGGATGTGCCTGGTTTTCTGCCCGGGACGGCGCAGGAGTGGGGTGGCATCATCAAACACGGGGCCAAATTGCTTTATGCCTTCTGCGAAGCCACCGTCCCCAAGATCACCGTCATTTTGCGCAAAGCCTATGGCGGCGCTTACGATGTGATGAGTTCAAAACATATTCGCGGAGACGTAAACCTGGCCTGGCCAACCGCCGAGATTGCAGTTATGGGACCCAAAGGGGCTGCGGAAATTATTTTTAAGAAAGAGCTGGCTTCCGCCAAGGATCCCGAAGCGTTGCTTAAACAAAGAGAAGAAGAATACCGAGATCGCTTTGCTAATCCTTATCTGGCTGCCGAATACGGCTATCTGGACGAGGTGATTGAACCGCAGCAAACCCGTCCTAAAATTGCCAGAGCACTCCAATTGCTGCGGACCAAAGTGGACAAAAATCCACCAAAAAAACACGGCAATATTCCTTTGTAAGAAAAAGAGCCGTTTTCAACGATGGGCATATCTTCCCATAATGTCTTGGAGAACCTTTTTAAAAGAAGCAAATGTGAACGGTTTTTTCAAGATCCCTTGAATAGGGATGCCCCTCAGTTGTTGGAGCCATTCCTGTTCGCCGTAGCCTGTAGCCAGAATAACCGGCAAGTCGGGGAACATGCGGCGAAGTGCGAGCAAGAATTGGCGCGCTGTAACATCTGGCAGGGAAAGATCCAGCAGCACCGCACAATAGGTTTGACGGCTCCGCTTTAGGAATTGCAGCCCTTGCCTCCCGCTGCCGGCCCATTGAATTTCGAAACCCAGCTCCCCGGCCATTAAAGTGATGATTTCGGACAGGTCTTCATCATCTTCCACCAGCAGCAACTTTCGACAAGGGTGGCGGGATTGGGCAGGGTTGCCATCGTCTGTCTCGCGCTGCCCGGCCGTTGCCTCCGAAGCGGGAATGGTAATCCCAATCCATTTCCGCCCGTCTTTGTCCTCCCGTGCCCAGGCCAGATAGCCCAGACGCTGTGCACTTTGTTCAAGTAACGCTCTGGTAACAGGTAAAGTTTGAACCGCTTCGGGTGCGTCCTGCCCGGGCTGTGCCTTCGTTTGTTTTGTGAACTGGGTAGCCACAAAGAGCTGGTGGCCTGGAGGCCCTTGGGTCACCTCGGGGAGTGGGGTGGAAAAAGGCCGGGCGCCAATGACCAGCGGGGGCAGGTACCCGGCCGATTTAACAATCAAGTGGCTGGCTGCCACCATTAAGGCAAGAACCTCCAGAGGTTGCGTTACGACTAGCGTAAAATCGGCGGGCAGATCGGTGGCAACAGAGGCATGCCTACCCAGCGAGCGCCGTAACACTTCGTAAAGCGTCTGCAAAAACACTGCGGTATTCAAACTGGCTGGTTTACGGCCAGCTTCTGCCCGAAACAAACGCATTTGCTGGCTTTCTTCAGCAAGCCTGGTTGCTGTGCTGGCAATCACTTTTGCATAATACCTTTGTTGTGGATTATCGATGCCGTCCAGCAATAACTGGGCACTGGGCAACAGACCGGTTAACAAATTGTTTAAACTATGGACAAACCGCCTCTGAAGCATATTCTGCGTATGACTGACCCAGGCTGCCCAGATTCTCTCATGATCGGTCTGGGGGTTAGGTTGACTCGTCAAGGGCGATAGCGCCCCGTTTAACTCTTGAAATACCGCCCAGAGGAGCCTTATATCTCGAATGGAGAGGATAGCTTTGTTACACAGGTGTACGACATCGGATCGATTATTTTGCCCTGCTGCCTTTTTAACGCCGGCCAGAATCCTACCGCAGGCTTTCAGGCTTTGAAGAAATTCATCCATCGACAACCCATACTGGCGGCAATGGCGGATGACCGTTCGGAACAGCTTGATCCGTTCGGAAAAAGCAGGGGAGTGAGATTGTTGCAGAACCGCACGCAGGAATGCTTCCACCCCATGCTGGATTGCAGCATTTTCCTTCTTGGGAGCACCAAGGGCTTTCCTGGCCACCCGATGCGCAAACCTGGCGGCGGCTCTATTTGGGTCAAAGATCATGCCTGGTCTTCCCACAATGATGCAACACAGATATCGACAACAATGGGTAGAAAATTAAGCCTATCTTCACATCCGGGAAGCGGCGTTTCATGCCTTGATTCTTCCCGGTGGGTTTATTAAAATGAAACTGACGCAAAGACAAAGAGTTCTTTTATGGCCCGCGTGGTGGGAATTTTGGTTCTCGTATTTGGCTTACTGCACGCCGACAAGCCGGTGGTGGAAATTATTACCATTAACGGTGTCATCAACCCGGTATCGCAGGATTTTATTCATCGCTCCATTGAGCGAGCCGCCGAGGACAGTGCACAGTGCCTGATTATTCAGTTGGACACGCCCGGTGGCCTGATGAAATCCATGCGCATCATCACTAAGGACTTGCTTTCCGCACCGGTACCGGTGGTGGTGTACGTGGCACCCCCCGGGGCCAGAGCAGCCTCAGCCGGCGTATTCGTAACCATGGCCGCCCACATCGCTGCCATGGCCCCGGGCACCAATATTGGGGCAGCCAGTCCAATTACCATGGGCATGGGCGGGGATACCACCCAGTCCAAAACCTTGCTGCGCAAGGTGACCAACGATGCTGTTGCCTTCATTAAAAGTATTGCCGAGCAACGGGGTCGCAATGCCGACTGGGCGGAGAAAGCGGTGCGAGAAGCCGCCTCCATTACCGAAAAGGAAGCCCTAGCCCTGAATGTGGTGGATTACATTGCCCCAACGCTGGATAGCTTGCTGGCTCTAATCGATGGGGACACCGTTCAAACCGCGGTGGGACGCCGAATCCTCCACACCCAACAGGCACAAAAAGTGTTTATTAAAACATCTTTTCGCTACCGCGTTTTGGATATCATCAGCGACCCAAATGTGGCTTACATCCTGTTGCTGATCGGCATTTACGGTATCTTTTTTGAACTGCTCAATCCAGGCGCTATTTTGCCCGGTGTGGTGGGGGCGATCTGTCTCATCCTGGCCTTTTTTGCGCTACAAACCCTCCCGGTTAACTATGCCGGGTTACTCTTAATTCTCCTTTCCTTAATTTTATTTTTGCTGGAAGTCAAAATACCCAGTTACGGACTGCTAACCGTCAGTGGCATTATTTCGTTGGTACTCGGCTCGCTCATGCTTTTCGATTCACCAGTCCCCATGTTTAAAGTGTCCTGGAAATTGATTGCTGCCGCCAGTGTGACCACGGCCTTGTTTTTCATTTTTGCTGTTGGCATGGGCATTCGTGCACAGCGCAAAAAGCCGGCCACTGGCCGGGAAGGGCTCGTGGGCCTCGTTGGTGAAGCCCTGGAAACGTTTCAAAAAGGTCGGGGACAGGTGCTGGTGGAAGGGGAAATCTGGCAGGCCTATAGCGACAATTCGGTGCGTAAGGGAGATAAAATTCGTGTGGTGGCCATGGAAGGGTTGACGTTGAAAATTGAAAGGGTAAATGGATCCCATACCGAAAAGAAAAAGAAAAGCTAACATACCTGTTTGTTGAGGCAACCCACTAAAATTCATTGGAGGAGCCATGCCGGAATTGGGTGCAATTTTAGTCATTCTTTTGATTATTCTAGCCAGTGCTATTCGGGTGCTGCGGGAGTACGAGCGTGGCGTTATCTTTCGGTTAGGTCGCCTGATTGGCGCCAAAGGTCCCGGCTTGATCCTACTCATTCCCATTGTGGACCGCATGGTAAAAGTCAGTTTGAGAACTGTCGTCATGGATGTTCCGCCTCAAGATGTCATCACCAGGGACAATGTGTCGGTTCAAGTAAATGCCGTCGTCTATTTTCGAGTAATGGATCCCGAAAAAGCGGTGGTGGCTGTGGAAAACTATCTGTTTGCTACCTCTCAGCTTTCTCAGACCACCCTACGCAGCATTGTTGGTCAGGTGGAATTAGACGAATTGTTGGCCCAGCGGGACAAAATTAATAAGGACCTTCAGCAAATCATCGACAAGCATTCCGATCCCTGGGGTATTAAAGTCTCTTTGGTGGAAATCAAGCACATCGATCTGCCCATCGAGATGAAACGGGCTATGGCCCGTCAGGCGGAGGCCGAACGGGAACGCCGTGCCAAGATCATTAACGCCGAGGGCGAGTACCAGGCCGCCACAAAACTGCAACAGGCCGCCGAGATAATCTCCCAGTTTCCTATCGCACTTCAACTCCGGTTCCTACAAACCCTTTCCGAAGTGGCATCAGAAAATAACTCCACCACCATTTTCCCCATTCCAATCGACCTGTTTACGCCTTTCCTCAAAAAGTTTACTGAGGATAAAACCAGTTAAAACAGGGGAGAAGCATTCGATTTGTCACTGGCGGTCCCGACCGGAGATAGTCCCCTCGGGGCCGGTGGTGTAGCCGGCGCTGAAAAAAAATGAAAATACTTGCCCCACAGGTCTTGACAAATTCCCTTCGATTTAGTAAATATTGACGAATTTTTGAGTGACGGATGTTTTCAGGGCGATTTGGTTCATTTTTGATTCATTTAAAGAAAGCAAAGATTCATTTTTAATCACCGATGCTTACGAACCCGGATGTGGGTATGTTGAGCGCCATGGGGCATGCACAGTTTTCTTGGTTACCTGCCATTTCTCTCACTCTCGGCAGTTCTTTTAATTCTGCACCTCAACTTCCAACCCCAGGCAATTTCAAAACCACTTAATCAGGAGAAGTAGCTTTTCCTAATATATCATTGGTCCAACACATAGCAGGAGGTAAGTATGAGGGCGAATCGTTCACTATGCTTTCTTTTACTGGCTGTGCTGCTGATGGCTGGTCTGGCCCTGGCACAGACCAAAACCATCCGGGGTGTGGTCATCTCCCAGGAGGACCGCAGTCCGCTGGTGGGGGTCAACATTCTTGTCAAAGGAACCCAGAAAGGGACCACCACTGATGAGGATGGTGTGTTTATTCTGGAGGACGTGTCGCCACAGGACGTCCTTGTATTCATGTACGTAGGATATCAAACCCTGGAAATGCCTGTGGGAAGCAAAGAGCGTCTGGAAGTGCGCATGGTACCGGAAGCGGTGTCCGGCGAAGAGGTGGTGGTGGTTGGCTATGGTACCCAAAAGCGAAAGGATTTGACCAATGCCGTGGCTTCCTTGGACGAAAGTGACTTCAATCGGGGTTCGGTAACCGATCCCCAGCAATTGCTCCAGGCGCGCGTGCCTGGTGTAACCATCACTTCCTCTAACGGCGACCTGGGCGCTGCTCCTTTGATTCGGATTCGCGGTGGTACATCCGTATCGGCGTCCAACGATCCCATGATTGTCATTGATGGTGTGCCCATCGACAACAGCTCCGCCCTGCCGGTAATCGATACCGGGACAGACAATCCGGGCGATGGGTTGCGAGATAATCCGCTGGCTACGCTGAATCCCAATGATATCGAATCCATCGACATTTTGAAGGATGCGTCAGCTGCCGCTATTTACGGTGCACGGGGAGCCAACGGCGTGATCCTGATTACCACCAAGAGCGGCCGGGCAGGTGTTACCGCACTTAATTATGAGGTGCGAACCGGCATTTCCTCCCAAGCCAGAAAATACGATCTGCTAAATGCTTCCGAATACAAAGCATTTGCTCAAAAAGTCGGGGCAACACCGGTGATGCTGAATGCAAATACCGATTGGCAAGATGCCGTCAGTCAGACTGCGTTTTCCCATTATCATCATCTTTCCTTTTCAACCGGTGGAAAGAATACCCAGTACATGATTTCCGCCAGCTACCTTGATGAAGAAGGCATTATTATCGGCTCGGACCGTAAACGTATTTCCGGCCGTTTTAACATTAATCACTCGGCCTGGGACAATCGCTTGCGCCTTGGGTTGCGCGTGAACCCTTCATTTACCTGGCGGAATATCGCTCCTTACCGTCAGACCGGCGGCTTCCGCGGCGGGTTGTTTACCAACGTTCTCAAATACAATCCCACACTTCCTGTCCGCAATGATGATGGGTCCTTTTATCATTTCCCCAATCCAGATATCCGCAATCCGGTGGCCATGGCCGAGCTCATTGACGACAAGGGAAAACTGCTGCGCGTTTTGGCCAACGGATTTGCCGAAGTGGATTTACTTCCCAATCTGACCGGGAAAGTAAGCCTAGGTCTTGACCGCAGCGAAGGGAAGCGCGGTGTTTACCAGCCCAACAAACTGCCCTACGCAGCAGCGTTTGGCGGCCGGGCGGATGTGCAGAGCAATTCCCGAGACAATGTGCTGTTCGAGAGCACCCTCAACTACCGCGGAAAACTGGCACCGGACCAGAGTATTGAGGTCTGGGCCGGTTACAGCTTCCAGGAATTTCATAATTCCAATTTCCGGGCCGCGGCAGAGGATTTTGTAACCGACGCCTTTTCCTTCAACAACCTGAGTGCCGGTTCAAATTTTACTATCCGTCCATCATCCTTTGCATCCGAGAATCGGCTCATCTCGTTGCTGGGTCGGGTGTTTTACAATTTGAAAGACAAATATCTGATCAATGCAGCCATCCGTCGCGAAGGCTCATCTCGATTTGGAAAGGATAACAAATGGGGTACGTTTCCCTCTGTGTCGGTGGGCTGGCGGCTTTCCGGGGAATCCTTTTTCCAGAACATGAAAAGCCTGAGCAATTTAAAGCTCCGGCTTAGCTGGGGGATTACCGGTAATCAGGACATTGGCGATTTTCGCTCCCTGCTTATTCTTGGTCCGGGAGCCAATGCCGTGCTCGGTGACGAAATCCTGACCGGTATTTCGCCAACCCAGCTGGCCAACCCGGATCTGAAATGGGAAGAAACCAAGCAATGGAACCTTGGGCTTGATTTTGGTTTGTGGGACAACCGGGTCTCCGGTTCTATTGATGTGTACAAAAAGAACACCACAGATCTGCTGTTGGAATTTTCGGTGCCTCAGCCAGCCGTTGTAGAAACACGCCTGGATAATGCAGGCGAGGTGGAAAACAAGGGCATCGAAATTGCCCTTAATACCATCAATGTGGCCAAGGGTGATCTGTTCTGGCGTTCCAGCATCAACTTTGCCTCCAACAAAAACGAAGTGAAGAGTCTTGGCGGACGGGATTTTATCATCACCGGCCGGGTCAGTGGAGCCGGTCTTTCCGGCGTCAATGCTCAGATTTACTTGCCCGGACATCCCGTGGGGACTTTCTTTGGCCCCAAGTTCCTGGGCTTCGATGCTGACGGCAACGAGATCCTTTCTACCGATCCCAATCGACCCGAATCCACCCAGGGCCCGCTGAAAGACGGCCGGTTTATTCTGGGGGATGCCCAGCCGGATTGGACCTTTGGTATTTCCAACATCATCGTTTGGAAAAAATTCGACCTGCGCTTTTACGTCCAGGGTGTCATTGGCTTCGAATTGCTGAATAACACCCGCCTGGAATACCAGCGTCCGTCCAATGTGTTTAACAGCATCAACATGTTTGCCGACGCAGTGAAGGATGTAGAAAATGGAATGAATCCCAATGCAACTGTGAATTACAGCGATCGGTTTATTGAGGACGGCAGCTTTGTTCGCTTGCAAAATGTGACTTTGGGTTATACCTTTAAAACGAGCCTGCTGCGAAACCTGCGAATCTACCTCAGTGCGGACAACCTCCTGCTGATTACTGGATACAAAGGGCTCGATCCCGAAGTAAACACGTTTGCTGATGTAGGTGGTGTGCCTTCACTGGGCATTGACTACACCAATTACCCACGAGCGCGAACCTTTACTCTGGGTATGAACGTCGGGATTAAATAAGCGTAAAGAAATATTCCATAAAAAGGGAGAGCATACAAATGAAGCATCTCTGGTTTTTTAGGTCTGCCGTTCTCCTGCTCTTTTCTCTCTGGGTAGTGAGTTGTACCGACTTAACGGAAAAACCCAAGAGCGTGGTGACTGCCGATAATTTCTATCAAACCGAGGCGGAATTGGTCTCTGCGGTTACCCCTGTGTATGCCAGCTTGAGGGATTTTTCCTGGGGCGATCCCATGTTTTTGCAGGAGGTGGCTTCCGATGAGCTGGTCATTCCTCAGCGTGGCGGTGACTGGGGCGATGGCGATATTTGGAAGGATCTGCATCGCCATACCTGGAAGCCTACCCTGGGCTTTGTCAACGGGGCCTGGACGTCCCTGTATCGTGGCATTGCCCGAGCCAATTCGGTCATTCCGAATCTGGAAAATGCCGGTACCGATCTTGCCAAAACGTTTCTGGCCGAAGTGCGCGTATTGCGGGCCTATTTTTACTGGTGGCTGATGGACCTGTACGGGGGCGTGCCTATTGTCACCGATCCGGTAACCGACCCCAACAATCCGCCCAAACAGAACACGCGGGAGGAGGTGTTTGATTTTGTGGTCAGCGAACTGAATGCCGCCATTCCGGATCTGGAAGAAAGCTTTGGCGCCGGCAACTGGGGGCGGGTGACCAAATGGGCCGCCTATGCCATTCTCTCTCAGGTATATTTAAATGCCGAGGTTTATACCGGAACGGCCCGCTGGCAGGAGTGCGTGGATGCCTGCGATGCCATCATCAACTCCGGCCAGTTCGAAATGCTGGATAACTATTTCGATGTGTTCGATCTAAACAACGAGGGTCCCGGCAATCGCGAATTGATCTGGGTGGTGGGACACAAGGCTGCCGACGGCGTTGGTTTTCTCCGCCATATGGCGACGCTGCATTACAATCAGTTGCCCTCCACGCCTTGGAACGGGTTTTCCGTGCTGGCAGATTTCTACTACAAATACGATTCCACAGACGTGCGCCGGCAGCAATTCCTGGTCGGACCACAGGTCTGGCTGGCAGGCCCCAAAGCGGGTCAGCCCACTACCGACCGGCAAGGCAATCCCCTCATCTTTACCGTGGAAATCCAGGATATTGAAAACGCCACCGAAGGTGAGGGAGCTCGCGTGCTCAAGTGGCCAGTGGATCCCAACATGAGCGGCGGCAATGCCGGCAACGACTTCGCCATTTTCCGTTACCCGGTGATCTTGCTCACCAAGGCCGAAGCCCTGTTCATGCTGGGCGATGTAGGCGGCGCCTTGGATCTGGTGAATCAGGTGCGGGAGCGGGCCTTTGAACCGGATAAACCGCTGACCTCCCTGACTCGGGACGACATCCTCAACGAGCGCGGTTTCGAATTGTTCTGGGAAAACTTCCGCCGCCAGGATCTGATTCGGACCGGCCACTGGGGTGACCCATGGACCTTTAAAGATCCCAGCCCGGATTTCAGGAAGTTGTATCCAATTCCTCAAATTCAGTTGGATGCAAATCCCAACTTGAAACAGAACCCGGGCTATTAAGCCGGTGGCTATCTCGGTGCAAGATTGAAATTAGGTTGCGGTCTCGGACATTCGGGACCGCAACCTTTATGATGGCCCGGATCGATCTGTTAACCCGTGTCCAAGCCCCTTTGTCTCTCCAATCCAGACATTTTGACTGACGGCTAAGGCAGGTTAATGGATCGATGCTTCCAGCTTTTTTCTCCACAACCGCATCTGGTTCAGGGACGGCAAACACGAGCGTGCTGGATGGAATTACCGAAACCGCCTTTGTTTTTAAATATTTTGTTGCTCATTGCATTCCTGATCTGTAGCTGCCAAATCGGCTGCAGTTCCAAGCTCAGACCACCAGGGGTTACTCACCTGTTTACCCTCATGCCGGCAAGTTGGACCGGCGTGTCTTTTCAAAACAGGCTGTCTGACGAGAGCCGATTCAATGTTTTCAAGTACCGTAATTATTACAATGGCGGTGGCGTGGCCATTGGCGACGTCAATCAGGATGGCCTACCCGACCTTTACCTAACCGCCAATCGCCTGAAAAATCGACTCTACCTGAACCAGGGCCGATTCCAATTTAAAGATGTCACCGACCAGGCCGGCGTCGGGGGTTCCCATCAATGGGCCACCGGCACTTGCATGGCCGATGTGAACGGCGATGGACTGCTGGATATTTACGTGTGCAACTCGGGCAACTTGCCCGGCGATGATCGGGCCAACGAGTTGTTCATTAACCTGGGACCGGACGAGAAGGGAATTCCCCGCTTTCAGGAACAGGCAGAGGTGTTCGGCATCGCCGACCGGGGCTTTTCCACCCATGCCCTCTTTTTCGATTACGACCGGGATGGTGACCTGGATCTGTATGTGTTAAACAACGCCTTCCGCCCCCTCAGCACGTTCGATCTCTCGGTGAACCTGCGCAACCGGCTGGACCCGCACGGCGGCGGGGACCATCTTTACCGGAATGAGGGGGACCATTTTACCGACGTGACCGCTCAGGCCGGGATTTACAGCAGCGTCATCGCCTTCGGCCTCGGTGTGGCCGCCAGCGATTTCGATAACGATGGCTGGCTGGATCTGTATGTGGCCAACGATTTTTTTGAACGGGACTACCTCTACCTCAATCAGCACGACGGCACCTTTCGGGAAGTGCTGGAAACCTCCCTGCCGCATGTAAGTCTCTCCTCCATGGGCATGGACGTGGGTGACGTCAATCGCGACGGCTGGATGGACCTGTTCACCGCAGACATGCTGCCCGAAGATGATTACCGATTAAAAACCACCTTTACCTTCGATCGCTTCGAGTTTATCGAAAAACAGGTGGCCTGGGGCTATTACCATCAGTATTCCCAGAATGCCCTGCAGATCAACAGGGGAGTGACGCCCTGGTGTGGTCTCGCGTTTTCCGATTACGCCTGGCTGGCCGGGGTGGCCGCCACGGACTGGACCTGGGGCGCCCTGCTGGTGGACCTGGACAACGATGGCTGGCAGGACATTTTTGTTACCAATGGCATTTTTCGCGATGTCACCAATCAAGATTACATTGCCCGGCTCATGCAGCGGGAAAACATCCGCAAAGTCCTGGAAGGGGAACGCATCGATTTTCCGGAGCTGATTCGACAAATGCCCTCCACACCGCTGCCCAATTACGCGTTTCAGAACCTGGGCAATTTGCATTTCGCCAACCGCGCCGCCGAGTGGGGGCTGGATACCCTCAGTTTTTCCAATGGCGCCGCCTACGGGGATCTGGATCTGGACGGCGACAACGATCTGGTGGTGAACAACGTGAACCAGCCGGTTTTTCTCTTTCGAAACGAAACCGACACGCTGCTCAGTCATCATTACCTGCATCTTCGCCTGAAAGGTAAGCCGCCCAACCGATTCGCCGTTGGCGCGCGCATTACCGTTTACTGCCCGCAGAGCCGGCCCATCGTCGTGGAGCAGATGCCCATGCGGGGCTTTCAATCCTCCATGGGTTACCTTCTGACCGTCGGCCTGGGCACAAACACCCGTGTGGACAGCCTGGTGGTTCGCTGGCCGGACGGAACCCGAAGTCGTGTGATGCAGCCCCCTGTGGACGGGGAAGTCCATCTCGACCAGGCCATCGCTCAGGCCGCTCCAGGCAGGCTTACCTCGCCCAGGCAGCCAACCCTGTTTGAACCGATCACAGACCGATTTCCGCTCAAATTCCGGCACGTGGAAAACCATTTTGTGGATTTTCAGCGGGAACCGCTCATTCCCCACAAGCTGTCCATCGAGGGCCCCGCCCTGGCCGTGGGCGACGTCAATGGGGATGGGCTGGAAGACGTGTTTCTGGGCGGGGCCAAGCAACAGCCTGCCCGTCTGTTTGTACAGCAGCCCACCGGCAGCTTTCGCAGCACGCTGGAGCCGCTGTGGGAGAAAAGTCGCATATCCGAGGATGTGGATGCCGTTTTCTTTGATGCCGATGGCGACGGGGACCAGGAC
>RFHE01000345.1 GCA_003696445.1 Calditrichota bacterium
CAAGTTTTTTACTTAAAACCCCTTTGTTTTTTGAGACATGCCTCTGCATGGAGCCACACCCACTGTACATCAACACAGGCCATTGTTTGTAAGCACGTGCGCTTTTTTCCTTTTTAGATAGACCATTGTTTTGCTGTTAAGGCCCCCCTGGACAGCCAGCCGGGCAAATTGATTCTGGTGCCCCGGGGAGCGGTCGTGGGCAACGATTCCTGTCCACCGTCTTCCGGCGGCTCCGGTGGCGCTCTGGCGGGAAACAATTCAGTACTGGAAGCAAATCACCGGCGGGGTTATTTTCAAGCGAGGGAAACAATCGTCCCGGCCGGCGAGGCAAAAACGGGCCCGCCCGGTTGGGGCGGCGGGCAAACGGGAGGCCTTAACGGTGAACGACCAGCACTTTGCCAGACTGGAACGCATGTACCTTGCTGCGCCCTGCAACCAACCTTACCAGCCGGACATTCACATCCAGCGGGGCAGGGCGGAGGTGTCCATTCAGGTCAAGCCGGACTTTTTTCATGCCGGAGGCTCGCTGCACGGCTCGGTCTATTTCAAGCTGCTGGATGATGCGGCTTTTTTCGCCGCCCAGTCCCTGCTGACCGATCACTTTTTGCTCACCGCGGACTTCACCATTTACTTTCTGAAACCGGTCACCAGCGGGCGGTTGACCGCCTGCGGCGAGGTGATTTCCGCCGGGCAGCAATTGTTTGTGGCCCAGGCCACCCTGACGGATGAGCGGGGCCGCAAAGTGGGCTTCGGCAGCGGAACCTACGCCCGAACGCGCATCCGCCTGAGCGAAAAAATGGGGTACCGGTAGGGGGCAGGGCAGGAGGGTTTGCCGCGCTCCGGAATGCTTTGAAAGAGGAAACCAGCGTGATTTTTGCCAGAACTGACCGGTGTGGCTTTCGATCTGCAGAAAAAGAAAGGCTGTTCGGCCCATCGGAAAGCCGTTTGGGGGAAAAGCATTTCGTTTGCCGCCGGGCGGGCTGGCTCCTTCTGTGGGCAGTGCTCGTTTTTCATTCGGATGCACCGGGCAGCGAACCCTACCGCTGGCTGCGCATTTTGCCTGAGGTGAGCTACACGTTGAATCGCCCGGCCACCAACCCATACTGGCGCAGTGCCGCCCGGTTTGGCCTTACCGCGCGCACCCCCCTTCGCCTGGGCAGGCTGGGGCTTGCGCTGCAGTACCGCTCCTTTGAAGCCCGCAGCAGTCAGGTGCCGGACTTCCGCACCCTGTGGGTGGGGATTCACTGGGCGCTCGGCCTGCCGGCCTTGGGTCCGTTACGCCTGCAGGGATGGGCCGGCCCGGGGCTGATGCAGATGTGGTTCGATCGGGATCATCCCGCGGTAAACCAGGGCCTGCTGGTGGAGCGGGAGGTTGGGCTGGCCGCAGGGCTGGAAGCCGCTCTGCCCGTTCAAAAACGCCTCCGTCTGGTCGCCCGCCTGGACTACCAGACCGTTTACACCCGGGTGCGCATGCGCTTCTGGACGCTGGGCGCGGGCCTGAGCTGGGAGCTCCCTGCCCCGGACTGGCTGAGGAGGGTGCTGCAATGAAGCAGCGCCTCGGCTGGTGCCTGCCTGCCCTGATCTGGTTGCTGTTGTGTGGAACCGCCCTCGCCCAGGTGAGCCGGCAGGTCATTACCCGGCAGGATCTGGCCCGGGCGGGCATGACCCGCTGGGGGGACCTGCCCCTGTTGCTGGCGGACTGGCAGAGCCTGTCCACGGACGGCTTTCGCCGGGACGCGGTGCCCCTGGTGGACGGCAATCTGGACCTGCCCGACTGGGACATTCTGCTGGATGGCGTGCCCGTGGAGATGCGCTTTTTCAACCTCCATCGGCTCAATCTGTTGCCGGTGTCCCTGAATGCGGTGGATTCCATCCGGGTGACTGCAGAGCCGGTTCTGGAAGGCGGCCTGCTGGTACAGCGGCCCCGAATGGAAATCTTCACCCGCCGGCCCCTGAGCACGGCCCGAGTGCAGGGCCGATTTGCCACCGGCAACGAGAGCGGGGATCCCGGTCCTTTCCTCTACACCTCGCGCCGCTCGCCCAATGTGGACGAGCTCGGCCCGGACTACCAGGCCGGGTTTGCCCTGGGTGGCCGCCAGGCCGGCCTGCAAGGCGGCGGACGGGTGCACTATTACCCGGCCACCGATCCGGTCCTCACCGGCCGGCTGGGACGGGTGCCCTGGGTTTTTCTGCGCGTGCAGGCCACCGCTTTCTGGCTGGGCGTGGCCCCGCAGCAGGCCGCCCCCTGGCCCCGCCTGCATCTGGGGTTTGCCACCACCGCCCATCCCGGACCGATTCCCCGTTACGGCTCGGACCTGTTTTTCTTTGCGCCGCTGAATCGGGAAGTGCCCGCCAACAGCGAAATGTGGCTGGCTACGGCCGGCGGCCGCCTGCGCGCCGGTGCCTGGGGGATCGCTTACCGGGCCGGCATCAGCCGGCAGCGCATCGATTCGCCGGAAGGATCGCCCTTTGTCCTGCCCCTCTGGCGGCTGGTCCGGGCCCACGCCGGAGTGCAGGCCACCCGCACCCTGGCCGCCGGCCGATTGGCGCTGGATGTGGAAACCGGCCAGACCTGGTTTACCCGGCAAACCTTGCCCGCGGACAACCGGCGGCGCCGGTACCGGGTGGCGCTCGGGTGGAGCGGCCCGGCAGGCGGGACGCTGCATTACGCCCTTTCCGCTGCCGTGGAGAGCGAACAGGGGCGGGTTTCGCCTTCCGGGATGGTGCAATTGACCTATCGCACGCCCGCAGGCCGGCCGCTGCGGTTGAAGGCCGGCTTCCTCCAGGAGCAACCGGCAAGCGCGGACCCGTACTGGTTCTGGGTAGGCCGCGGATACACCGGTGCCGCGGCGCTGGGGGTTCAGCCGCGGTTTGTGAACGCCGGGCGTACCGGAAAGCGCTGGTTTGTGGCCCTGTCCACCGGCCGGCGACCAGGGAGCCTGTTTCCCCTTCAGGCGGGCCTGTATCTGGCGCACGACTGGGACCGCCGGGCGCTGGCCTTCGATGCCGGCCACCCGGACAGCCTGCGGGTAGGTGCGCTGGCTCGGGGAACCGGACTGTGGTTGCGCCTGAAGCTGGACTACCGCTCCCAGAAAACCCGCCAACTTCTGGCCTTTACCGCCCGGATTACCGCATCGGGCAATACGGCCTACCAGGCGATGTATCGGCGCCTGGCTGCCCGCCGCCTCAACTACCAGGGCTGGTGGAACCTCCAACCGGACCTCTCCCTGTGGTGGCAATTTTCCTGGCAGAGCAGCACCTTCTGGCCCCGCTTCCAGTCCGGCAACCGTCTGGCCCTCAGCGCATACGCGCCGGAGCTGCCCGCCCGCGCGCTGCTCCACCTGGCCGTGGGCAAACAGCTTCTGGGCAGGCGAGTGGCAGCCAA
>RFHE01000346.1 GCA_003696445.1 Calditrichota bacterium
ATGGACCGAGAGCTGGTAACCGGCAACAAGCCCATCGGGGTAATGCCCGCCTATCAGGACAGTAAGCTTTACGTAACCAATTACGGGGACAATTCGGTATCCGTTTATCGGCTCCGGTAACACCGTTTCACCACACGGCCGAAGGGCAAAAAACGTTTTGCGATCCGGTTGTACAACCCTCGGATGTGATCATTTAGGAGGTGACCGGCTGGCCCTTTTCCACCGGTTTCCCGGCCGCCGCCCAGGCATCGAAACCACCAAACAGGTGGGTCACCCGGTAGCCGAGCCGCTGGAGCAGGCCGGAAGCGTAGGCAGAGCGACTGGCTGTTTTGCAATAGACGTACAGGTGTCGATCGCGTGGAAGCTCCGCCAGCCTGGCCAGCAGGCGGGTGTGCGCCAGATGCCGGGCCCCGGGCAAATGGCCGGCTTCGTACTCGCTGGCGTAGCGCACATCCAGCAGCAGGGCATCCTCGGGAAGCACCTCTGGATCCATGTGCTCGATCGGCAGCGAGGGCAATCGTTGAACCAGCCTTTCGGACAGGACTTCCCCTTCCAAATCTTCCGGTGTGAGGTAGCCGGCCAGATTATCCAGCCCGATTCGAATCAAGTCCACCACCGCCTCCTGCAACCGCTCCCGGTTCACCAGCAAATAGATCGGCTGCTCCGGCAGAACGTAGGAGCCGGCCACGGTGGGAAAAGCCGTGTTGAGTGGTGCAAACAGGGCCCCTTTCAGATGCCCGGCAACAAAGTCTTGCCAGGGGCGTGTGTCCAATAGCACGGCATTGCCTTCCAGAGCTTCCAGCACCTGGTTTACCCGGACGTGCTCGGGTTGAGGCAGCCGGCCCAGCAGAGGCGGTCCGTCCCGATTCAGCTGCTTCATGCGGGCGAAATACAACGGCGGCTCGGGCTGTCCGTGCAGGATTTCGGCAATAAAGCGTTGCTGATCGCCGGCCAAAGCAATGGCCGGGTTGAAACGCTTTTCGTAACCTACTGTGGACTGGGGAACTGCCCCCAGGGCCTTGCCACAGGCGCTACCTGCACCGTGAGCGGGCCAGAGCTGCAAAAAGTCCGACAGGGTGCTGAAGCGCTGCACGCTCCGGTAAAGCAAACCGGCAGAGGCCTCCTTGGCGCCCTGAATGCCAGCGGCAGTCTCCAGAAGATCGGGCCGGCCCACATCGCCCACAAAAACAAAATCCCCGCTCAAAATGCCCATCGGTTCGCTGGCGCCGCCCCCCTCGTCGGTCACCAGAAAGCTGAGGTGCTCCGGCGTGTGGCCCGGGGTGTGCAACGCGGCGAATCGAATGCCGCCGATGCGAAAACTATCCCCATCGTGCAGCAGAAGGCAATCGTAGCTGCCGCCGGTGGATTTCTGATCCAGCCAGCGATACTTCCAGTCCGCATCGCCTTCGTCGGACAGATAGAGCCGGGCGCCGGTGCGTTCGGCCAGCTCCCTGGCACCAGAGAGAAAATCCGCGTGGATGTGGGTTTCGGCAATCCCGGCAATGCGAAAATTTTTCGCCGCCGCCAGTGCCAGGTACCGCTCTACATCCCGCTGCGGATCGACCACAATGGCCTCGCCGGTCCGCTGGCAGGCCAGAAAGTAAGAGGCCTGAGCCAGCTTCTCATCATATAACATGCGAAAAAACATTTATTTGCCTCCATGGTTTTTATTCCAATGCGTACAACCAACTGATGCCAGTTCCGGAATGCGGCCGGTAAGCTACCTCGCGTCTTGGGGTAGTGCAAGCAATTCTTACTGAAGACGAACCTTTTTGCTTTCTCCCATCCATCTCTTGTTCGAACAAGTGATGTCCAAGCATGGTCTTGGGTTGCCGAAATTCTGTTCTGGGAGAAGTACCTTTTAGCCTCAGGACTGGTCTAAAACGCCGGGCGAAATGAGCAGGCAGAGAAACCGGTTGCAGATTTCTGTCTGAAACGACCGCGGTTTGCCTGCTACAACAGCACGAGGACGTAAATGTCCAACTCTCCCCGGAAGGCGCCGCCCCGTTTGGCATGGTCCGAAAAATGGTGCTGCTGAAATAAAGCCTCTGGAAGCCTGCCTGTCCGGTTCCACACCGGGCAGGCAGGGTTTTTACCCCGTAGAACCTGACTGCTTGGCACTGGGCGCGCAAAGGCCGGTGAATTGAGGCCCTGCATTCCGGCGAGATCCCTGAGGGAAAGCCCACGAAAGGCCTCGGTCTATTCCTTCAGATCTCTTCACCCAGGTCTTCCGGGTAAGCCTAGAATTTTTCCGCACGGGTAGCGCCTGCCGGGTATTTTTGTTATTTTTTCTCAGGCGATGGAGTTCGCCTTAATCGCCCTGTAGGGCTGATGACTCCTGCTTGTTACCACGGACCGTTCCCGTGTAACGAGCAGGAGTTTTTTATTTGCAGCACAGGCCAGCAGCGAGGAGGGTAAATGGACAACAGCCTGTTTCAACACTACCAGGCACAGAAAGCGGCGCTGGTGCAATTGATCGAGGCGCTGCAAGGCCAGGGATTCAAACAGGACTGGCAGGAAAGGCTCAGCAGCATTCGGCAGAACCTGGAATCCGGCCAGTTCCGTCTGGTTGTGTTGGGTCAGTTCAAGCGGGGCAAATCCACGTTTTTAAATGCCCTGTTGGGAGAGCCGGTACTACCCACCGACGTCATTCCGGTAACCGCGGTGATCACGGAACTGGTGTACAGCAGGGAAAAATACGCCGAGGTGATTTTCCTGGATGGGAGGCGCTCGAGGATCGACCTGGACGAGCTGGCCCAGTACGTGAGCGAAACAGCCAATCCAGAAAACCAGAAGCAGGTGGATCTGGTGGTGGTCCACCATCCGGCAAAACTATTGCAACAGGGGCTCATCCTGGTGGACACCCCAGGCGTGGGCTCCATTCACGAGCACAACACCAGATTGACCCGCCAGTACCTGCCGGCCGCCGATGCTTCCATTTTTTTGCTCTCTGCCGATCCCCCGCTTACCGAACTGGAGAAGGCCTTCATCGGGCAAATTCAACCGCTGGTGCCCCGAATGTTTTTCGTACTCAACAAAAAGGACTACCTGTCGCCCGCTGCACTGGACCGGGTACTGGCCTTTAACCGCCAGGTCCTGGAGGCATTGCTTCAACAGCCGGTGGAGGTTTATCCGGTTTCCGCCCTGCAGGCTCTGGAAGCCGGGCTCCAGAACGACGAAACCCTCCTGGCTGCCAGCGGATTTCGGGAATTGGAAGCGGTGCTGGAACAGTTTCTCCTGGCGCACAAAGGCAGCCTTCTCATCCAGGCAAATGCCCATCGCCTGGAGCGCCTGGTACTGGAACGAAAGAATTACATTCAGATGGAAATCCAGGCTCAAAAGTTGTCCGTGGAAAAACTTGAGCGCGGCCTGGAAGAGTTTCATCGCTTCGTGGCGGACATCCGGCGGCAGAAACAGCGCCTGGCCTATCTTCTGGAAGGCATCAAGCAACGGCTCATGGAATTGTTCGACCAGGAATTGCAGTCGTTTCTGGAGCACCATGCGGGGGACACTCTTAAAGCGTTTCAAGATTTTTTGCGTACCCAGAAGGACCTTTCCAACAAGAAGCTGCTGGACCGTGGGGAGCAGATGATCAATGAAGCGGTGATCGATCATTTTGAGCCCTTCCGCCTGAGAATCGAGAAAATGGTGCAGAGCACTTACGAAGAGGAAATCCGCGCGATTAATGAAGAAACGCGCCGTTTAATCAATCGCCTTTACCACCAGGCCGCTGATCTGTTTCAATTAAAGGCCCTGGCCGAACTGCCCGGGGAGCTGTGGGAATTTGAAAGCGAATTTTATTACAGAACCTGGGAAGCGATGACCACCCTCACGTTGCTGGAGAACGACTTGACCACCCTGCTCCCCCGGCGGTGGTTTTTGCGCTATTACCAGCGCAAAGCAGCCGGGTTGATTGCCCGCAAGCTGGAGCGGCAGGGGGGACGGCTCCGCGCCGATCTGCTCTACAGGATTCAGGAAAACAATCGCCAGTTCCTGTACCAGTTTGATCAGACGGTCAGTCGCATCGAACAGGACATTGTGCAATTGATCGAAACACAGGTTGCCCGGAAGCAGAAAGGAGAAATCGGCCTGCAACGATTTCTGGAGAGCCAACAAAACCAACAGGCCCTGCTGGACGAAGTGCTGGCCGGCCTGAAGCCATTGGTGAGCACCGCTCAGGCAGCACGGAACCCGGCCCTGCCTTCTTAGAGGGGAGATGTAGCCATGAATGCCTCCACCCGATCGACACCTTCATTAAATCCATCTCAACGCAGCTCCCTAGCGACCACCCTGCGCTTGTTGGAAGAACAGTTGTACCGGATTTCCCTGCTGCTTGAGCAGGGCGAATATGCCGGCCATTTGTACCACTTTTCCCTGGACCTGACCCCACAGCAGGTGGAAAATTTCCGAACCGTCCACCGGGAGATTCTCCGTTTATTGGAACAGTTTAAATCGACCTTCCAGCTGAAAGGCTCAGTGCAGCGGGCATCGCAGACCATTCATGGCACCGGTCACTATTTTTACGCACTGCTGGCCGACGAAACGGCCGAGAGTTTAAGGCGCTATGGCAGGGTGGATCCCTCGCTTGCCGGGCAACTGGACCCGATGATTGATCAACTGATGGAACAGGTAAAACACTTGATTTATGCCCTTCAGGGAGACCCGGATGAACGGAGGGAATAAGACCGCCATAACTGCCATGGCCCCATCTTCCGCTGAGCGCCAACTCCGGGCCGGGTGAAATGCCGGCGAGGCGTTTTGTGGCGGGCATCTTAAAAAAATCGGGCTACCCCTCGAGGTAGCCCGATGAAATCCATTCGAACAGAGCCCAGCCGAAACCGTCCCCGGATGGGGGAGCCTGAACCCGGTCAGGGCGGGATCCCTTAACTGACCGTCTGGCGGACGCTCTCCAGCAAAATTTTGGCCACTTCCGGCCGGGTGAATTCCTTGGGCGGCAATTCGCCCCGGGAAAGCATTTCGCGCACCTTGGTACCGCTTAAAAACACGTGGGCACTTTTGTCGTGCGGACAGGTTTTGGCACTGGCCATGTTTCCACAGGTCCGGCAGAAAAAGGCGTGCTCGAAAAACAGCGGCGTGATGCCCAATTCTTCCGGCTCAAAATTTTCGAAAATGTGCTGGGCATCGTAGGTGCCGTAATAGTTGCCCACCCCGGCATGGTCCCGGCCGATGATGATGTGCGTGCAGCCATAGTTTTTGCGCACCAGGGCATGGAAAATGGCTTCGCGAGGGCCGGCGTAACGCATGGCCGCCGGAAAAACGGAAAGCATCACCCGGTCCCGG
>RFHE01000052.1 GCA_003696445.1 Calditrichota bacterium
GCTCGGCATGACAAGTGGTGGCTTTCTAAAAATCCGTGTCCATCCGCGTGTATCCGCGGCCAATTATTTTTAACCGCGGATATTTGCGGAAAAAACAACAAAAAATTTCGGGTTACTGGGCTTATTAGCATGCAGGAACAACTTAGCATCGGTCATCCCGAGCTGACCCCCGCTACGGCGGGGCTGAGTCGAGGGAACTCACTTTTCCGGAATCCAGCCTGCGCTTCGGTAACTGCAGGCTTCACGCCTGCACGGTAATCACCCTGCAGGGCATCGCGCTGAGAAGGATTGCCCGCCGGGACTTGTGCAGGCTCTTTCTCCTTTCCCAAAATCCGTAAACATCGCCGTACATCCGTGGCCAGGTTTTTTATCTGCGCTGCGGCTTCTGTCCGGTGACAGACCCCTGTTGCCGAACCGGCAAAAACACAGCATTTACTTCTATTGCATCCCCCATTAGGGTGTGAACCATTCTGGTGGTAATTTCTTCCCTGTAAACCTATACCGGGCACGGAATGGGTTGGGCTTGTCTTCCTGCTGCGGGGAAACGGTTGACAGGATGGTAGCAGGTTGGATCAGGCAAAAATTGGTTGCTTGTTGTTGTTCCCCGTCCGGTTTGTAAGGGATACCAGGCGGGCAGTTTGGGGTAAAAACGAAAGGAAACGCAAAACGGACAAGCGGATGTACTGGCCTTTTCCTCTATACGGCTCGCGGCGCAGGTGGCCGCAGGCGGAGCTCAGGCCGGCCAGCCTTCAGGAACGGTTTATTGCGCAACTGATCGATGGCCTGTTGCTGGGGGTAGTCTGTGGGCTGCTGGTGTTTCTCCTCAGCCGGGGAAGGCTCTGGAGCGTGTGGATTTCCCCGATGATTCCCCAGTATTTACTGGAGGCGCTGCCCGGCCATCTCCCGCAACCGTCGGCGTTCTGGTGGGGAGGATTCTATTACCCGCTTTACTTGCCGTACGGCAAGCTCATCCGCATTGCTTATCCGGCGCCGCTGTTGTATCTGCTATACTGGTGCTATTACGGTTATTTCACCGCGCGCTTTGGTCAGACGCCGGGCAAGATCGTGAAGGGACTGGTGGTGCTGTCGGCAAGGGGCGAGCCGGTGAGCCGGCGCCAGGCCATTTTGCGCGGCCCGGCTTATCTTATTTCCTTGCTGCCCCTGGGGATGGGCATTTTTTGGGCCTTGCTCAAACGCGATGGCCTCACCTTTCACGATGCCCTGACCGGCACCCGCGTCTTTTGCTACCGATAAAAAAAGCCGGACCGCAAGAGAACGGCCCGGCAAGGATCTGACTGACTGGTCAAGTTCAATCCTGCTGTTTCAATTTCTTGATTTCTTCGATGAGGGCCGGCACCACTTCGAACAGGTCGCCCACAATGCCGTAATCGGCGATCTTGAAGATGGGAGCATCGGGGTCCTTGTTAATTGCCACAATGTATTTGGAGGAGGACATACCGGCCTGATGCTGGATGGCCCCCGAAATGCCGATGGCGATGTAGAGGGTGGGCGCGACGGTTTTTCCGGTCTGGCCCACCTGCTCCCCATGAGGGCGCCAGCCGGCATCCACCACGGCCCGGGAAGCACCGGTGGCCGCCCCCAGCAGTTCGGCCAGCTCTTCAATCAGGTGCCAGTTTTCCGGCCCTTTCAGGCCGCGCCCGCCGGACACCACAATGTCCGCCTCGGTGACGTCCAGTTTGCCCCCGCCGCTGGCCTTCACTTCTTCCACCACCGCCAGGGGTTCAGGCAGCTCTACGGAGAGCTTCTCCACCTGTCCGGCCACCGCTTTTTCTTCCGGAGCAAACATCTTGGGGCGCAGCGTAGCCACCACCGGCGAGCCGGTTACTTTGACCTCGGCCCACACTTTGCCGGCAAACATGGGACGGGTAAAAATTACTTCACCGTTTTCCACGCGGAACTGGATCACGTCCTGTGCGGTAGTGGTGCCCAGCCGGTAGGCTACCCGGGGCAATAAATCCTTGCCCATGGCGGTGGCGGCCATCAGCACCACCTGCGCCTCGGTCTGGCGGGCGACTTCGGCCACGGCTGCCGCGTAACAGTCCCCACTGTAGTTGGCCAGCCGCGCGTCGTCCACCACATAGGTTCGCTCCATCCCGTAGCGAGCGGGTGCTTCGGCCAACCCCTCCACGCCCGAACCCAGCAACACGGCGGCCGGGGTCAGACCCAGCTGTTCGGCCAGTTGCCGGGCCGCTGTAAAAGCTTCCCAGTTGACATTTTTCAGTTGATTATCCCGTATTTCACTGACCACTAAACAGGTTGCCATTGTTTTCCTCCTCTCATTTCAATTGGTAGGGTCCCGGTCGGGTTAAAGGACTTTTGCTTCTTCGCGCAACAGGCGAACCAGTTCAGGCACCGCTTCTTTGCCTTCGCCCACAATCCGGCCCGGCTTTTTCGCGGGAGGATAGGCGTATTTGAGCACGGCCAGCTGGCTGTCCTCCAGGGAGGCGGTTTTGACCTCGATCGGTTTTTTCTTGGCAGCCATGATGCCTTTCAGGGACCGATAGCGCGGTTCGTTCAGACCCCGCTGGGCGGAGATGATAGCCGGCAGGGGGAAGCTGACCCGTTCGTGGCCGCCTTCGATTTCCCGCTCGGCGGTGCCCCGACCGTTTTCCGGATCCAGCTCCAGCTTGACCACCACATTGACGCAGGGCAGGTTCAGTTCGGTGGCCACCAGCGAGGCAACCTGGGCATGGTCGTCGTCGATGGCCTGCTTGCCGAACAAAATCAGATCGTAGTTGCCTTCCTTCAGCACCTCGGCCAGGGCTCTGGCGGTGACTCGCGGATCGGCGGGCACCTGCGCGGCATCCAGGCGGATGGCCTTGTGAGCACCCATGGCCAGCCCCTCACGAATGGTCTTCTCCGCCTCGGCCGGGCCCAGGCAGATCAAGGTTACCTCACCGCCATGTTTTTCTACGACCCGGAGGCCCTCCTCGATGGCAAACTCATCGTAGGGATTAATGATCCAATTAATCCCTTCTTCAACAAGGGAAGTCTGATCGGAAGCAATTTGAATTTTGGCTGTGGTATCGGGTGTGCGTTTCATGCAGACGGCTACATTCAAGGTTAGCCCTCCTTCTGTTTTTAGGTTTTCCGCAGGAAAATACAGCAGGTAAATTTAAAAATGATTCTTCGAATCTCGGAGATGTTTTAAAACTTTTCACTGGCGGGACGGGTCTTGCGGGGCTCGGTTTCGCGGCCGGAGAATGCTCAATAACGAGAAACGAGTGGGCCGGTTTCAAAAATTAAATCGGGTTGACAAACTTTATGCGCCCGCTTAAATTTTGTGTCTGTCTCAAAATGTACTGGAGGACTGTATCTTGAGAACTGACTATACACCGGTGGAAGAGATTGCCCGCCAGCGCAAGTGGTACCTGGTGGATGCCAGTGAGTACTCGCTGGGGCGTCTGGCCAGTAAAGTGGCTACCATTTTGCGGGGCAAACACAAACCCAATTTTGCTCCCCATCAGGATGTGGGCGACTTTGTGGTGGTGATCAATGCCCGAAAAGTTCGGCTGACCGGCAACAAGCTGAATCAAAAGACCTACTTCCGGCATTCCGGTTATCCCGGCGGGGAAAAGTTGATTCCCATCCGCCGAATGCTGGAAAAGCATCCGGAATATGTGATTGAGCACGCTGTACGGCTGATGTTGCCCAAAAACGCCCTGGGGCGCAAAATGTTCAAAAAGCTGAAAGTTTATCCTGATAGCGAACATCCCCACGAGGCGCAACAACCGGAAAAAATTAACCTGTAGCGAGGCATAGAATGGAAGTTTACTACGCAACCGGTCGGAGGAAGACGTCGGTGGCCCGGGTTCGGCTGATGCCCGGTTCCGGGAAAATTACCGTCAACGGCAAGGATGTGCTGGACCACTTCAAGCGGGAAACCTTGAAGATGATCATTGAACAGCCCTTTCAGGTGACCAACACGCTGGGCAAATTCGATGTGGTGGCTCAGCTGGATGGGGGCGGATTGAGTGGTCAGGCCGGCGCCCTGCGTCTGGGGATTGCCCGGGCGCTGCTGAAGTGGAATCCCGAAATGCGTCCGGAGCTGAAAGCCGCCGGCTATCTGACGCGCGACCCGCGGGAAGTGGAGCGCAAAAAGTACGGCCAACCCAAGGCCCGGAAAAATTTTCAGTTCTCGAAACGCTGATTTTTACTGGCTTTTTAATCACACACACCGCTGGATTTTACAGGGGGTGTTCCCGAGGGGAATTCCTGTAAAAAAAGAAGGCGGTGGCGGACTAACCCAAACACTAAGGAGCTGTCATGATTCAAGTTACGCTGGAGGATCTGCTCAAGGCCGGTGTGCACTTCGGCCACCTGACCCGCCGCTGGAATCCCAAAATGCGGGATTTTATTTTTACCGAGCGCAACAAGATCCACATCATCGATTTAAACAAAACCCTCAAATATTTGAATCGCGCTTA
>RFHE01000053.1 GCA_003696445.1 Calditrichota bacterium
TGGTACATGGTGCTGGCGTCGTTTTTCTTCAGCCTGATGTCCGTTCTGGTCAAGGCCAGCGGCCTGCATCTGCCCCCTCAGGAACTGGTGTTTTTCCGCAGCATTTTTGTGGCCGCCTTTACCCTGGTCTGGATCCGCCAGAAGAGACTACCGTGGCTGGGGCGCAACCGGGGCCTGCTTTTTCTGCGCGGGTTGTTCGGGTACCTGGCCCTTTCGGCATTTTTCTACACGCTTACTCACATTCCCATTGCCGACTCGGTGATGTTGCAGTACACCAATCCCCTGTTTGCCGCCCTGCTTTCGCCCCTGTTGTTGAAGGAGCGCAACACGGCCCGGGACTGGCGCTACTTTGCGCTGGCCTTTGCCGGCCTGCTGTTGATTGTGCGTCCCGGGTTTTCTGTGCAGGCCGGAGCCGCCGTTGTCGGGCTGCTGGGCGCCTGCAGTTCGTCCATTGCCTACATCCTGGTGCGCCAGCTCCGTAAAACCGACCACGAGCTGCACATCATTCTGGCCTTTCCCGTGGTATCGCTGATCTTCTCGGCAGCTTTTGTTTACCGGAACTTTGTCCTCCCCCGGGGCTGGGAATGGCTGATGCTGGCCGGCATCGGCGCCACCACCATGATCGCCCAGTTGTTCATGACCCGGGCCCTTCATCTGGAGCGAGCCGCGCGGGCCACCAATGCCTCCTACGTGGCGGTGGTTTTCTCTACCCTCTGGGGAATGCTTCTGTGGGGCGAAGTACCTGGTTGGCCCACCGTGCTGGGCGGGCTGATTGTGATTGTGGCTGTGGTGCGTCTGGCCACCGGCATGGCGCTGACCACCGGCGCCGACGAAGCCACCCGCATGGCCGAATCCGGCGACCCACTGGTGGAAAACAACCGGAAGGCTTAGAACCGGGTGGCCAGAAAATGAGGCAGCATCTGCCGCCAGGTCGGCCAGTCGTGGGGCATGTCGTGGCCCCACAGATCCAGTTCGTGGGGAATGCCTTTCTGGTGCAGGATCTGGGAGAGCTGGATGCTGGCAGCGGGATTCTCCCAGGGCCCCTGCCCGCTGGCAATGATGATCCGGCTGCGCCGGAGCTGATCTAAGATCACCGGATCGTTCAAATTGGGCAGATAATCCACCGGGGAGTTAAAGTACACGTCGTCGTCGTAATAGCCGCCCGTGTAGGCCTTCAGATCGTACACGCCGCTCATGGCTATGGTGCCCGAAAACAGATCCGGCCGGCGAAACAGCGAATTGGCGGCATGGTAGGCCCCCAGCGAGGCACCGGTGGTTACAATGGGTACCGCCCCATTGCAATCGTTAAAAATGAAGGGTACGACCTCTTCCGCCACGTACTGATTGTATTGCTGGTGGCGGATCGATTTGGCCCTGGGGTGCATGTGGTTGTTGAGCCAGCTCTCCTGGTTAATACTGTTGATGGAGTAGGCCTTGCATTTGCCGCTCTCCAGGATGGGGGCAATGGCCTCGATCAGGTGAAAACGCTCGTACTCCAGAAAATCGGCTGCGGCGGTGGGGAACATCAACAGGGCAAATCCCCAGTGGCCGTACACGGCGATTTCCATGTCCTTGTTCAGATTGGGACTCCACCAGCGGTGTATCTCTCTTCGCATTTCAGGGTTCCTTTCCCGTTCGATGATCGTGCAAAAAATTCCGGCGCCAAATTTAGTGAGAGATTGTTGGTTGTTGAAGCGGGAAAAAACTTGCCGGGGGTGGGGGCGCGGGCTATCGGCGCGCGGTGGCCCCAATCTTATTTTTTCCTGAAGGGGGATTGAATCCCTGCTGCCTTCAGAGGGCTTCTGGCAGGCTGTGTAGATCAGCCCACGGTTTTTTCCCAGCATGTTGATTAGTTTTTTGGTCTGCGGGGTTAAACATTGCAAAACAACCCCGCGCGCCGGCAGGTGTTCGAACGACCCCCTGGTGGTGGACCGCTGCTTGTTCCAAGAAACGGCAGGGCAGGATTCGCGGGCCGCCGGTGTGGCCGGAGGTGAGCTGCAATGCCGGTTTCAGCGAAACGCAAGCCGTGGTGCGGGATGGGCAGGGGGGGCATTCACCAAAAGGACACCCGGGATGGGATGGATGGCGTTTTTTGTCTGTTTGGACAGCCCGGCCATTTTTGCCTGGATGGCCCCGGCCTGGCCCTCTGGTCGCAAAAACGCAAGCAAACAGGCGGGATCGCAACGCAGGAGACAGGCTCATGATGCTCACTGATTTAATTGAGAAAGCAAAACGGGTACTGGAAGGTAACTGGCAGGGTGGTTTCACCAAACCGGCGCCTGCGCTCTATCCCCATCAGTGGAACTGGGATTCTGGTTTCATAGCTATTGGCTATGCCCGCTACAACCAGCAGCGGGCCCAGCAGGAGCTGTCCACGCTTTTCCGGGCCCAATGGAAGAACGGGATGCTCCCCCAGATCGTGTTCAATCCGGCGGCGCTGGGCGGCTATTTCCCCGAACCGGACTTCTGGCAGTGCGAGCGTTCCCCCAATGCCCCGGAAGGCATCCTGACCTCGGGCATCACCATGCCCCCGGTTCACGCCATCGCCGCCCGGCGCATTTACCAGTTTGCCGGGGATCGGGACCAGGCCCGGGAATGGCTTGAGGCGATTTACCCCAAAATTTTCGCCCTGCACGAGTATTTCTACCGGGAACGCGATCCGCACCAGGAGGGGCTGGTGTACATCCGCCATCCCTGGGAATCCGGGCTGGACAATTCGCCCACCTGGGACGAGCCGCTGAAGGCCATCCAGATCGATAAATCCCAGCTGCCGCCTTACGAGCGCAAAGACCTGAAAAAGGGCGTGCCTGCTTCCCAGCGCCCCTCGGATGAGGACTACGATCGCTTCGTTTACTTGGTGGACCTTTTTCGCCGCCTCAACTACGACGAACAGGCCATTTACAGCGAATGCCCTTTTCTGGTTCAGGATCCGCTGTTTAACAGCATTCTGGCCCAGGCTACGGAAGATCTGATCGAGATCGGCAAGCTGTTGGGCAAGGACACTGGCCGGTTGGAGGAATGCTACCAGCAGACCAATCGCGCCCTGCGGGAAAAGCTCTGGGACCCCACCCACGGTGCCTTCGATACCTACGACCTGAGAGCGGGCCGGCTGATTGAGACCGAGACCGCCTCCGGTTTCATGCCGCTGCTCTCCGGTGCGCCCACCCGGGAGATGGCCGCCACCATCTACCGCTTCCTGGAATCTAACAGCTTCTGCACCATGCACAACAATGCCTGCTTTTCCATCCCCAATTACAATCTGGAGGGGGAATATCTGGACCCGGCCAATTACTGGCGCGGGCCGGTGTGGATCAACACCAACTGGCTGCTGATGCAGGGGCTCAAGCGCTACGGATTCAAGCAAAAGGCAATGAGCGTCCGGGAGGACATCATCGAGCTGGTGCGCCGCTGGGGCTTTCACGAATATTTCGACCCCTTCAAGGGGATAGGCTACGGGACGGACAACTTTTCCTGGACGGCCGCCCTGTTCATCGACGCCGCCCTGGAGAAGCTGGAGGAGATGGGGGGAAGCCCATAATAGCTGAAGATGGAGGTTACTCCGATGAGTTTGAATATCACCCTATTACTTATAAAGTAAAAGGAAAAATTTGGGTTAATAATCATGCTCATGTATTGAAGGCAAAACCAGGTTATAGCCAAGGGTTCCTGTTCTATTCATTAGTTCAAAAAAATATTTTACCTTATACCAAGTGGAGCTCGTTCAAAACTTAATCGATCGGAAATGAACAAAATTGAAATAATTTTTCCACCATCTAAGAATGAACAAGATGGAATGGCAATAATTTTAACCGACATGGATGCCGAAATCCAGGCACTGGAGCGGCGGCGGGAGAAATTCAAACAAATCAAACAGGGAATGCTGCAGGTTCTTCTCTCCGGCAAGGTTAGATTGGCGTAGAGACGGACGGCAGTCCGTCTCCTAGACGGCGGTCCGTCTCATAAACGGCCGCCCGTCTAAAGGAGAAACCCAATGGCAGACAACCCATTCCAAAAATTTCGCGGTAAATACCGGATTCCGTCCGCCCGCCTGGCGGGATGGGATTATGCGACGCCGGGGGCCTATTTTATCACCATCTGCACGGCCGGGAGGGCGCACCTGTTTGGGACGGTGCGGAATGGGCAGATGATTCTGTCAACTCTGGGCGAAATCGTGCGGGAGGAATGGGAAAAATCGTTTGCCATCCGGCGGGAATTGGAATGTGATGCGTTCGTCATCATGCCCAACCACATCCATGCCATTGTGCGCATCGTTCCCGCCGTAGAGACGGACGGTCCTGTAAACGTAGAGACGGACTGCCGTCCGTCTCTACGTAAACCCCAATCGCCGCCCGCAAAAACCGGCGTGGCCTATCGTGCGCCCAAATCCATATCATCATTTGTGGCGGGGTTTAAATCCGCGGCCACCAAACGCATCAACGAATACCGGGGAACCCCCGGCGAATCGGTCTGGCAGGCCCGGTTCCATGATCACATCATCCGAAATCAACAGGAATACGAACGCATCGCGGCCTACATCGCTGCGAATCCCATCAATTGGGATCAGGACATTTATTTCAATAAGGAATGATGCCATGCCATCAGCCATCGTCAGCGGGCACGTGATCCGTATCCGGAGGCAGGTGATTGACCGTTTTCGTTCATACCAGGGATACGTTGATCCAGGCAATTGGCTGCACTGATTTCTGCAAAACTGCTGCGAGGAGGCGCGGCAGATCAAGCGGGGCATGATGCAATAATTGTTAACCGGGAGGGCGAGACTGGTGCAGCCTACGAAAAATTTGCCACATTCCCAATCGGAGAATGAACCATGAGCTTCATCGGCGAACGTGAGCGACAAACGCAGGAAAGGGTCGTCTCATTTTTTCAAGATGCACTTGACTACCGCTACCTGGGTAACTGGCACGAGCGGGATGGCAATGCCAATGTAGAA
>RFHE01000054.1 GCA_003696445.1 Calditrichota bacterium
CATCCTGCGTACGTCCGGGCGTTGGCCACATTTGGTTCGTTGGCATCCGCCAAAATGCGCGGCTGAGAAAAATGAACGCCGACAAACGCGGATTGGAAGGGTTTTCGGAAAAAAGAGGGCCTGCCAGAATCATCGGAGTGGCTTGAAGCTATTGGATGCCCAGTCAGGGCGAAACAAGCGCTGCTGAATTAAAAATCTTTGCCTGGAACTTTCCCCTTATGCCTCCATTTTAAAAACGCAAGCGCTTGTCAGGACAAGTTATCCTTGCTTTGACAAACCCCTAAGTTTAATTTGGACAAAAAATTACGTGAACAGAACGGCAATGGTACTGCTTAACAAATATCGAAAAATTCAATCCGAGCTGGGCATTATTGGCAAAAGTGAACAGATTCGCGAACTCATTGAGCTGGTTATTTCCGTAGCACCTACCGACATCTCGGTGTTGATTACCGGTGAGAGTGGCACCGGCAAAGAGGTGTTTGCCAAGGCCATCCACAAATTGAGTCCTCGTCGCAACGGCCCGATGATTTCGGTCAATTGCGGCGCTATTCCAGAAGGACTTTTGGAGAGTGAATTGTTCGGGCACGAGCGGGGGGCCTTTACCGGGGCGGTTGCCACCAAAAAGGGTTATTTCGAGTTGGCCGACCGGGGCACCATCTTTTTGGATGAAATCGGCGAAATGCCCATCCAAACCCAGGTCAAGTTGCTGCGCGTGCTGGAGACCGGCGAGTTTATGCGAGTGGGTAGCGGCGACGTGCGCAAGGTGGACGTGCGGGTCATTGCAGCCACCAACCGGGACCTGGCCGAAATGGTGCGGCAGGGCACCTTCCGCAAGGATCTTTACTACCGCCTCAAAGCCGTTTCCCTACATATTCCCCCGTTGCGGGAACGGAAGGAAGACATCCCTCTGCTCATTGAACATTTCATGAAGGAAGTCACCAATCGCAGCGAGATTGAATTTGCCGGATTCACTGAAGAGGCCATGGAGGTTTTGATTAACTATCCCTGGCCGGGCAATGTTCGGGAGCTAAAAAATTTTATTGAAACCATAGTTATCCTCTCCCGCGGCGAAAAGGTTACCGCAGAAATGGTACGGGAACACCTCAGCCATTACGAATTGCCCGAATCTGAGGAAAACGCCGCCCTCCCTATGCCCACCGGAAAATCGGTGGAACGGGCCGAACGGGAACTGATTTACAAAGCCCTGGTTTCCCTGGGTGTTGAAATGCGGGAAATTAAAGACCTGCTTTACCAGATTACAGATCGCTTGAACGGCCGGTTCAGCGAAGGCGTGGTGGTCACCCCGGCCACCGTAGTGGAAGAGGATGAAATCAAACCCATGGATCAAGTGGAACGGGAAATGATTGAAAAGGCGCTGGAAAAATTCCATGGGAACCGCCGACAGGCTGCCAGAGCACTGAATATCAGCGAGCGAACCCTCTACCGGAAAATTAAAGAGTACAATCTCGATGTTTGATTACCGTCGAACGGCTCTGTACCTGCTCTTGCTTTTCACGCTTGGTTGCGTTAAATATAGCTTTAAAGGCGCGTTGCCCTCGGACTTAAAGACCATTGCTATTCCTCTGTTCGAAGACCGTTCCGGTTGGCCCGGTCTTCAAGAGGACTTGACCACCAGGGTTGTGGATTCTTTTATTAAGGACAACACCCTACGGGTGGTGAATCGCGAGGAAGATGCCGATTTAATATTAAGGGGCGTGATTTCCAGTGTGGATCAGCGAGCGGTTTCCATTGGTGGTGACGAAACGGTAAAGGAAACCCAAATTTGGGTAAACGTCCAAGTAAAGTGCCTGAACACACACACCAACAAGCCATTGTGGTCCGGTACGGTTCGGCATTTTGGCACCGTTTCCGGCAGCGGCACGCTGGAAGAAATGGACCAGGCCATCAAAGAGGCGCTGGATCGAATTGTGGAGGAAATACTTTTAAACACCACTGCAGCCTGGTAGAAGATTAAACAGCGAGGAAGTCGATATGGCGCAATTACGCAATGTGGAGGCCCTGGAGAAGCACCTGCAGGAGAATCCTAACTCGGTGGTTTTTGCCCTGCTGGCCAAGCACTATCTGGATCAAGGTGATGTGGATCGCGCCCTTTCCCTCTGCGAAGAAGGGGTGCGCAAACATTCCCGGTACGATTTTGGCCATTATGTGATGGCGCTCTGTTTGTTTGAAAAAAAGGATTTTGCCCGGGCAAGAGAGCATCTAGAGTTGGCCCTTGCCTTAAATGAAAAAAATCCAGCCGGTTGGAAACTGCTTGGCGAAATCAATTCCCAGCTCAATCAACCCCAGCAGGCCCAGGACGCTACGGCCCGGTATTTCGCTCTGGATATGTTCAATCCCGATGCTGCGCAGCGCATGGAGAAAGCCAGTTTGCTGGAACTCAGTCTATTTGAAGAGAGCGAAAGCACCGAACCGGAATCTCAGTCCGAAATGGTGACTGGTGAGGAACTATTCCCGGAGGAGCAGTTCGAAACCCTGTTCGAGAAAGCAGACACGGGTTCCACCCAGATGGAGACGCCCAGCGAAGAAGAGGTGGAAGACGTTCTGCGCGAAACTTTAGGTGACCTTTCCACCCTGGATGCGGGCGAACCTTCTGAACAACGCGGAGAAACACTAGATATGGGAGAGCAAGGTTCCGCCGCCGAAGCCAGCGAAACAGAAAAGGATTTTAGTTCCGCCATCGATTATTTTTTCAGCGAAATTGAAGAAGAGGAAGCGCAACAGGAGGCCGGCGGGGCTGAGGCCGAAGCAGAGAGCGAATCCCCCCAGGCAACCAACCCTGAAGAATCCCCCGAAACCGGAGCAGAAAGTGAGGAAACCCTTCTGGAGGCGGACGAGGAGCTTCTGGAAGCAGCTGCCCCGGAGGAGGCCGAGAGCGGGGAGACGGAACCGTTACAAGAGGATCTCCTTGCCGGGGGCGAGGAGGAACTGCTGGATTTTTCTTCGGTTGTTGAAAATATCATCTCGGACCGAAAGGAAGAGCTTAGCGGGCAGGACGAAGACGAAAGCGCTGGAGCCACCTCGGTGACCATTATTCACGAGGAAGAAGGCGAAGGGGAAGCCCCCACCTCAGCCGAAGCTGAACCGTCCCAATCGCCCGAAGGCCCTGCCGGTGAAGAAGGCGAAGATTTTTCTCTCGCTGAAGAAGAAGCCGGCGAAGCCCCGGAATCGGCGCAAATCGGTAAGCCACCCATCGTTTCACCTACTCTCGGTGAAATCTACATTGCTCAAGGCCGGTTCGAAGAAGCCATCGAAGTGTTTCAGAAATTGCTGGAAAAAGAGCCGGACAATCCCAAGTACAAAAAGAAAATTCAATTCATTCAAGAATTACAGGCCAAGCAACAGGCCGGCGACTTAGGCGATCAGGGATAGTTTACCAGGGGCATTCCGGTTGAACCGTGTTCAGACGGATTGGTCATTCCAGGCGTTGAGGCGTGTGCGTTCGCGCCTGGGGTTTGCTGCCCGGTACCGCCTCTGCCGAGTCGTTTTATTGCTCTGGGGCCTCCTTTTTGTCTCCTTTTCGCCTGGTTTTTCAACAACCGACCTGGTTGTTGCCTTTCGGCCCGGGCTGGCTGTAAAGGCCCAAACGGTTAAAGGTAAACTAAGTGTTCGGGCTACCCCGGCGCTGGAAGCCTTTTTCCTCAACCACCCCCCGGAGAAACTCCAGCCCCTTTTAACCCAGCGCGCATTCTCTTTACCCGATTCGCTGGCTAACGTGTATTTGATTCGTTTTGCCAGCGAAGAGAGGGCGGCAGACCTGGTGCAACGTCTGGCTGGTACGCATGAGGTGCTCTGGGCAGAGGAAAACCATGCCTACCCGGTTTTGCTAGTCCCTCCGGATCCGTTTCAGGACCAGCAGTGGTATTTACCGGCCATTCAGGCGGCTCAGGCCTGGCAACTAACCCGGGGCAGCGACCAGGTGGTGGTGGGGGTTATCGACACCGGTATCGACTATCGCCATCCGGAATTGGCCGGACGCCTGTGGGTGAATGAGGCCGAGGATTTGAACCGGAACGGCACGCTGGACAGTACCGACCTTAACGGGCTGGATGACGATGGCAACGGTTACGTGGACGACGTCATCGGCTGGGACTTTGTAAACGCCCCTGCCTTTCCCGACCAAGGCGATTACCTGGACCCGGACAATGATCCCATGGATGAGTTCCAGACCGGCCACGGCACGCCAGTGGCCGGTATTATTGCCGCCCTCTCCGGTAACGGGATCGGTATGAGCGGCATTGCCCCTGGGGTAAAGGTGATGGCCCTGCGGGCAGGCACCGCCTCCGGTTTGCTGGAGGAAGACGATGTGGCCGAAGCCATCCTCTACGCCGTTGCAAACGGCTGCCAGGTGGTCAACATGAGCTTCGGCGACCGCGTCTTTTCTCATCTCCTCCAGCAGGTCATCCGGTTTGGCACCAGCCGGGGGGTCCTGTTTGTTGCCGCGGCAGGGAACAGCGGTAACACAGTGCTGCACTATCCGGCGGCCTTGTCAGAGACCATTTCGGTGGGCGCCACCGAGCCGGGAGGGGGACTGGCCGGGTTTTCCACCTTCGGCACTTCCTTGGATCTGGTCGCCCCGGGCCAGGAAATTTTTTCCCTCCAGATTGGCGGAGGGTTTGGTGTGTTAAACGGCACCTCCTTTGCCGCGCCCATGGTCAGTGCGGCATTAGCCCTTCTAAAATCCCAGTTCCCCAATGCTCCGCCCCTGCAACTGAAAGCGGCCCTGCTGGCCGGTGCACGGGACCTTTTCAATCCCGGCTGGGATCAGTTCTCCGGCCACGGCCAGCTAAACGTTTACCGGAGCTTGAAGGCGGAACAGGCCGGCCTGGCCCAGATTTTAAAGCCGCAGACCGGCAGCGGCGTGAGTGGCCATCGTGTAGCCATTCTTGGAACGGTTTTCGGCCCCCGACTGCTTGGCTACACCTTGCTGGTAGGGACGGGGGAGAACCCAGCCGCCTTTCAACCACTGGCCAGTCATTTGGGGAGCCGGATCCTGGCCGATACTGTGGCCGTGTGGAATCTGGATGGCTGGCCGGATACCACCTACACCCTGTCCCTGCGCCTACAGCAGCGCGATTTACCGGAAGTGGTGAGCCATAGCGTGGTGGTGGTGGACCGCACGCCGCCCCGGCTGAGGCAACTCCAGCGCTTTCCCATGCTGCGGGGGGACCGCAACGCGCTGCTGTTAAAAATTCACACCGACGACCCGACGCGCCTGCAGGTAAACTGGGAACCAGGCGGAGCGGTCACCGCCCTGCCGACCCGCCAGAGGATCCACTACCTGCTGGAGGACGAGCGGAAATTGCCTTCGGCCGGCGGTTTTCGGCTGCTGCTGCGCAATGCCGCAGACCTCACCGGTGAGGCGGACAGCAGCGGCCTGCCCTTTGCTTACCACCTGCCTCCCTTCAACCTACAGGAAACCACTTTCGACCAGCGCGCGGTGTTTCCGGTGCAGGGTTACCTGTGCCCCTGTTTGCCCGACTTTGATCGCGACGGGGTGCCGGAAGTGGTACTGTCCCGAAGCAGTGAAACGCAACGCTTTGGGCCGCTGGCCATTTATGGGTGGGAGAACGGTTCGCTGGTGTTGCGCAGCCAAACAGCGTTTCCCGGCATTCCCCGCGATGCCGGGCGCATTTTTTCCGATGGCCCCTGGTATGTGCTGGCCGGCTACGGCGGCACCACCCTGCTTCTGAGCCACGACGGCAGCCAACCTTTCCCCGACCAGATTGTCTGGCTGGATTCCACCGATTTCTGGGGTTCTCGACTCACTAATCTGGACGCCGATCCGCAACTGGAGCTGCTGGCCATTCATCATGGCCAGTGGGGGATTTACGAATGGGAAGAGGCGCCCCTTCAGGCGGTTGAGCGGCAGGCTCTGCCCAACCCCACCGCCGGGCAGAACCGCTACGGCATTCCCCATATCTTGGTCACCGATCTGGACGCCGATGGCCTGGTCGATTTGTGCTTCGTGGATCTGGACAACGATTTGTTGCACTACGAACGGGAACCAGCCGGGGACTTTCTGCTGGTGGATACGTTGCGTCTGCCCGGCCAACCGGCCACCCATTTGCTGGCTGCCTTGGACGTGGATGGGGACGGCCTTCAGGAAGTGGTGGCGGGCACCCTGCACCGGCCCGAGGAATTGTCCGAAGCCAGTTTTGTGGCCCGCTACCACGAGTTGAGCCTGTGGTCGCTGGCCAGCCCCGGCCAACCGCACCTGCTGCGCCGCTGGTACTTTCATGGTTTGAGCGCCGAAGTGGGGACGCGCTCCGGTTTGACCGTAAGCGACCTGGACGGCGACGGGCGCGCCGACTTATTGTTTTCCTACTTTCCCCATCTGTACTGGTTGCAAAATACAGGCGGAATGCTGGAACCGGCCTGGCATTTCGAGCCGGTGAACAGCAATGCGGCGCTGGTCTTTGACTGGCTGGGCAATGGGGCAGGGCAGTTCCTTACTGCGCTTCCCGATGGACTGGCTCTATTTTCCGGTCACAGCCAGGTCGGGCGTCCGGCGCCTCCGAGCCGGTTGGTGGCCGTGCCCCTGGACACCGAGCGCATCCGCCTGAGCTGGCAGGCGGTGCCACAGGCCAGCCGCTACCGGATTTACCGGCGCAGTCAGTCCCGGGAATTTACCCTGCTGGACTCCACTAGCCAGACGGCTTATCTGGACGAGCACCTCATGGCCGGCGTCACCTACCAATATGCGGTGACCAGCGTCAATCCGGACTTACCCGTACAGGAAAGCCTGCTCAGCCGAACCGCCGCCGCAACGCCCAATCCGCCGCCGCGACTGATCAGCCAGCAGGTCGTGGATCGTGGCCAAATACGGCTGCGTTTCAGCGAACCGATGGGTCCAGCTGCCTTCGAGGCCGGCAGCTACCGGTTGCAAGCCGCCGGCCTGCTGCCGGCCGCTCTGGCCAGGGAAGAAAATGGCCGCGCCGTGCTGCTGGGTTTTGTTCCGGTACCGGAAACGGCTAAAGACACCCTGTTGCTGATTGGCCTGGGTGACCGCCAAGGTACCCCGCTGCAGCCCGAAACATTGAAGGTAGCCGTGCGCTTTCCGCAAGCTGCGGAAAAGTTTTATCTGATTTCGGCGGTCATTCAAAGTCGTACCGAAATCCGCCTGCAGTTTAATCGGCCGGTGGACGCCCAATCGGCGGCGGATACCGCCCACTACCGTTTCCAACCAGCCCTTCAGGTTCAACAGGCGCGGGTGGATGAAGCGAATCCCAGCCAGGTGCACTTGCAAGTGGACCCCGCCAACCGGCTGGGCGCGCTGGGCGTACCCTACCTTTTGCAAATCTCTGGATTGGTCAGCAGCGATAGCCTGGAGCTGGACTCCACCCTGACCCATCGTATTGAACTGCTCAGTACGGTTTCTTCCCTGAAGCAGGCTTTTGTTTACCCCAATCCCTATCGTGTGAGCCAGGCAGAGCAGCCGTTGCGCTTTGCTCGCATTCCGGAAAACAGCCGCATTTTTATTTACAACAGTTCCGGGCACCTCATTCGCCGCCTGGAAGCAACCGATGCCACTGGCGCTGTGAGCTGGGATTTACGAAATGAATTTGGCCAGACTGTTGGCAGTGGCGTATATTTTTTCCGGATTTATTTCGGTGAAGAACGGAAGCAGGGAAAGTTTCTACTCATCCGGTGAAAACCTGACCACGGTGGTGGAGGCGAAAGCGAGGATCTGGCGAGATGGGAGCTCATGGCACAGACATCGACTAAGGTAATTGGAGTGACCGGTGGTACCGGCTGCGGGCAAACCACGGTTGCCAACCTGTTTGGAGAATTGGGAGCCAAAGTGATTCACGCCGACGAAATCGGCCACCGGATTCTGGAAAATGATCCCTCGGTCCGTAAGGAACTGGTGGCTGCCTTCGGAAAAAGCATTCTAAATCGGGATGGGAGCATTAACCGCAAGCAGCTGGGCGAGCTGGTTTTTAAGGATCAGACCAAACTGCACAAACTAAACGCCATTGTCCACCCCCGGATGATTGCCGAAGTGGTGGAAGAAATGGAGGAGGCACGCCAGTCTGGCAAATATCCCTTGATTGTCATCGACGCCGCCCTGATCTACGAACTGAGCCTGGAGCACATGTTCGATGCCATTGTGGTGGTTACCTCTCGGCTCAAGGACCGCATTCGCCGTTTGAGGGATCGGGACGGACTGTCCGAACGAGAGATCATGAAGCGAATCCAGAGCCAGATTCCGGTTCAGGAGAAGACCCGCTGGGCGGATTACGTGATTCGAAATAATGGTACTTTGGAAGACTTACGGCACCATGTGGAAGGGGTTTACCGTAAAATTTTGGGTATTGGTAAGCCTACCCGAAGGCGGCGGTCGGTGTCCAGTAAAAACTGAATCCGTCAATCCAAAAAAGCGGTGATGTTTTGCCCGCCGGACGGAAAAAATTCTCCACCCTTTCCACGAATCGTGTGGCAGTGGTATTTTCTATCGCCATGCGGAGTCTGGCCTCAAAATATACCATTCAATACCAGAAACGTTTAACCGGTCCGGTGATCATTGCCCCTATCCACCAGGGTAGGCCCGGTGCAACAGGTAGCTTGTTCATCGTGAATGCAGAGGCTCGCGTTCGGGCCTGTTATCCAAAAACCAAATAAAAAGGAGTTCGTCATGAGTCAAGGGTCCACCCAGAATCCCTTTCAATTGGCTCAGGAGCAGTTGGACCGGGCGGCCGGCATTATGAAGCTGGATCCCGGGATCCACGCTGTGCTTCGAGAACCTTCCCGAGAATTGCACGTGAGTATCCCCGTGCGCATGGACGACGGTTCTGTACGGGTGTTCAAAGGATTTCGCGTCCAATACAACGACGCCCGCGGTCCCTGTAAGGGCGGCATTCGTTTTCATCCCGAGGAAACCATCGACACCGTTCGAGCGCTGGCCGCCTGGATGACCTGGAAGACGGCGGTTGTCAACATCCCTCTGGGCGGTGGGAAAGGTGGCGTCATTTGTAACCCCAAAGAGATGAGCCCCGGCGAATTGGAACGACTCAGTCGCGGCTATATCGATCAGGTGGGCCGGATTCTGGGACCGGAAAAGGACATTCCGGCACCGGATGTGTACACCAATCCTCAGATCATGGCCTGGATGGCTGACGAATACGCCAAGCTGCGCGGCCATTACGTACCCGGTGTCATTACCGGCAAACCCATCGAAATCGGGGGCTCGGAAGGCCGGGGGGATGCCACTGCCCGTGGCGCCTACTACACCATTCGAGAAGCCTGCAAAAAACTAAAGCTGGATTTAAAGCAGGCCACTTTTGCTGTGCAGGGATTCGGCAATGCCGGCCAACACATTGCCACCATTCTCTCCGAAGCCGGGGCCCGGCTGGTGGCGGTGTCCGATTCTAAAGGCGGTGTGCTCAATCGGGATGGCTTGGATGCGGCGGCGCTGATCGCTCACAAGCGCCAAACCGGTACCGTGGCCGACTTCCCCGGTGCGGACAAAATCAGCAATGAAGAACTGCTGGTGTTGGACGTGGACATCATGTGTCCTTCGGCGCTGGAAAACCAGTTCACCCATGAAAATGCCGATCAGGTAAAGGCGAAAATCGTGGCCGAACTGGCCAACGGGCCCACTACCCTGGAAGCCGACGAAATCTTTCATCGCAAGGGTGTGTTCGTCATTCCCGATTTTCTGTGCAACGCCGGCGGGGTCACCGTCTCCTACTTCGAGGTGGTCCAGAACCTGTACAATTTTTACTGGGACTTGCAGAAAGTTCACCAAATGCTGGACCGCAAGATGACCGACGCCTTCTGGGCGGTGGACCAGGCGGCGGAAAAGTATCGGGTCGATCCCCGGATGGCCGCCTATGTGGTGGCCCTGGACCGGGTGGCCAATGCCATCCGCTTGAGGGGGATCGTCTAAGCCTTCGCCAGTAAGAGCATTTTAATTGCTGTAGCGAATCGGATGGCCTGTTGCCGGCTCCGGTTCGCTTTTTTTAATCTAATCGATCCGCCTAAAAAGAGCCGGGGTGGTTAGAACACCGAAATTTTTTCATTTTTTTTCTAAAGTTTGCCTATTGGGTTACGACTATGGTAACTGTGTGAGAGCAGCAAAACAGCTTCCTCCCACATAGGCCTCCTCCAATGAAATGGCCTTTTGAGCTTGCGGTGGGCTCAAAAGGCCATTGTTTTTTGTCTGGCTTGCCGATCCTAAAAATTCGGGCATTTGAATCGTCAATCGCTCCGGCCTGCTTCCTACTTTTCGGTTGATTTAATTCCGCGGCAGTGTCTATCTTATTTGCGATTTTTTAAAAACGCGATCATTGATACAGGCGAGGGGAAAACGGGTGGAAGCAAAAAAAACGGCGTTGTACGACGTGCACGTCCGGCTGGGGGCGAGAATGGTGCCCTTTGCCGGTTTTTTAATGCCTATTCAGTACACCAGCATTCTGGAAGAACATCGTAAGGTGCGGACCAGCGTGGGTGTGTTCGATGTGTCCCACATGGGCGAAATCGTGATTCGGGGCGAGTCGGCCGAATCGTTTGTAAATTACCTGACCACCAACAACGTGGCCCGTTTGCAGGTGAATCAGGCCCAGTACACGGTGATGTGCTACGACCATGGTGGTATTGTGGACGATCTGATCTGCTACCGCTTTGCGGACCGGTATCTGCTGGTGGTGAATGCCGCCAATACGGAAAAGGATTTCCAGTGGATTCTAACCCATCGTCCTGCGGATGTTCAGGTGGAAAACATCAGCGAGCGCATCACCCAGCTGGCCGTTCAGGGGAAAAACGCCGAGCCGACCCTTCAGAAATTGACCCGAGTCGATCTGTCCGCCATTAAATTTTACTGGTTTCAGGAAGGGGAATTGGCCGGGGTGCCCATGGTGATTTCCCGGACCGGTTACACGGGTGAGCCCGGCTTCGAGTTGTATTTCGACCGTCAATATTCGGAAAAAGTGTGGGACGCCGTTTTTGAGGCCGGCCGGAAGTACGACATTGCGCCCATCGGGCTGGGCGCGCGGGATTCGCTGCGCCTGGAGAAAAAGTATTGTCTCTACGGCAACGACATCGACCAGAACACCAATCCCCTGGAAGCCGGTCTGGGCTGGATTGTCAAGTTCGACAAGGGCGATTTTATCGGCCGGGAAGCCCTTTTGAAGGCGAAGGAATCCGGGCTAAAACGCAAGCTAATGGGCTTTGTGGTGGAAGGGCGCATTATTCCCCGTAAGGATTATCCCATCCTTGTGGATGGAAAACAGGTGGGCCAGGTAACCAGCGGCGCCTATTCGCCCATTCTGGAAAAAAATATCGGTCTGGGCTATGTGGCCATTGAATACGCCCGGATTGGCCAGCAAATCACCATTGAGGCGCGCGGACGGTCCGCACCGGCAACCATTGTTAAAACTCCGTTTGTTTAACCATGAGCAAAACTGACAAAGCCTCCAAACCAGGCAGCGGAATTTTAATCGGCATTGCCGGCGCCAGTGGCTCTGGAAAAACACTGGTGGCCCAGACGCTGGTCGATTCTCTGGGGTCAGAAAAAGTCCTCTGCTTGCAGGAAGATGCCTATTACAAGGACCTCTCTCATTTGCCTTTTGAAGAGCGCACCAGGTTTAACTTCGATCATCCAGAAGCCTTTGACCACGATTTACTTGTAGCGCATTTAAAAATGTTGTTGACCGGTCAAGCGATTGAGCATCCCATTTATGATTACGCCACCCATTCCCGGCGGCCGGAAACCCGGCGGGTGGAGCCGCGACCCATTATTATTTTAGAAGGGATTCTGGTCCTGGCGGTGCCCGAGCTGCGCGCGCTGATGGACATTAAAATCTTTATCGACACCCCGCCGGACATCTGCTTCATTCGCCGCCTGGAAAGGGATATCCGTGAGCGGGGCAGAACGGTGGACTCCGTCATCGCCCAGTACAAGTCCACCGTGAGGCCCATGTATCTGCAATTCATTGAACCTTCCAAGCGCTACGCAGATATCATTATTCCCCGGGGTGGCAAAAATGTCATTGCCATCGACATTGTGCGGAGTAAAATCCAGCACCTGCTGGAAGGCAAACACGATCCCGAGGTGTTTAATCCCCAGACCGCCGGGGAAGAATAAACCGGCCGCTGGATGGCCGGCAGCCTGGAAAACAAAAAGAGGAAGGCCTGATGTTACCCATCATTCATCGCAATGTTGGCTGGATTGAAGTAATTTGCGGCTGCATGTTCAGCGGCAAAACCGAGGAGCTGATTCGCCGCCTGCGCCGGGCCATAATCGCCAGGCAGAAGGTGGCCATCTTTAAGCCCCGCATCGATAACCGCTACAGCGAAAATCACCTGGTTTCCCATTCCGAACTGAAAATCCCTTCCCAGGTGGTGGACAGTGCCCAACAAATTCTGGAACTTTCACTAGAAAGCCACGTGGTAGGCATCGACGAGGCGCAGTTTTTTGATCAGGACCTGGTGGAGGTGAGCAAGAAGTTGGCCAACATGGGTAAGCGGGTGATCATTGCCGGCCTGGACATGGATTATCGGGGCGAACCCTTCGAGCCGATTCCTCAGTTGCTGGCGGTGGCTGAATACATCACCAAAACCTCGGCCATTTGCGTAATCTGTGGGAATCCGGCGCATTTTACCCAGCGGAAAATCAAGAAAGAGGATCGGGTGATTGTGGGGGCGGCGGACATTTACGAAGCCCGGTGCCGGAACTGCTTCGAACCGCCCCAACCGGAATCCACGGCTGAAACCACCAGCCAGTCCCAGCAAAATTCCTGAACCTTGAACCGGCCTTGCCATGGCCAGAAGCGCTTTCGCCTTTTCTGTGCAATTCGGGGTGACCAATGGTCTTAACGCTCAAACTGTGGAGGAAGCATGGAGTTTCTGATTTACCTGCTGAGGGGAGTTCTGGGGCTCACATTCATTCTGGGGTTGGCTTACGCATTGTCCTCGGCACGCAACCGGGTGAACTGGCGGCTGGTTGGGATGGGAATTTTACTGCAAGTGATTCTGGCCATTTTTATTCTAAAAGGCGACGATATGGGGCGCTACGTCGCTCCCTTGGGTTGGCCTAAAGCCTTCTTTTCCTGGATCAGTTCTTTCTTTGTGCTCATTTTAAATTTTACAACCGAAGGGGCCAAATTTTTGTTTGGTAGCCTAGCCCTCAGTCCTGGCCAGGAAGGGAGCCTGGGGCACTTTTTTGCCTTTCAGGTGTTACCGACCATCATTTTCTTCAGCTCGCTCATGTCTGTGCTTTACCATTTAGGGATTATGCAGCGGGTGGTTCAGGCGATGGCCTGGCTAATGGCTCGCTTAATGGGAACCAGTGGGGCCGAATCGCTTTCGGTAACGGCCAACATCTTTGTCGGGCAAACCGAGGCACCGCTGATGATCCGCCCTTACCTGAAAGGATTGACCCGCTCCGAATTGCTGGCTGTAATGACCGGTGGGATGGCCACCATAGCCGGAGGGGTCATGGCGGCCTACATTCAAATGCTGGGCGATTCCTTCGCCCAGGCGCACCAGATTACTCTGGAGGCGGCGCGGTTACAATTTGCCGAACACTTGCTGGGCGCCAGCGTGATGGCGGCACCGGCGGCCCTGGTGCTCTCTAAACTGCTTATTCCCGAAATCGGAGAGCCGGAAACCCGTGGGGTGGTTCGTGCTCAGGTGGAGAAAGTCAGCCAGAATACCATTGATGCCGCTGCCCGTGGCGCCGCCGATGGGTTGAAACTGGCCGCCAATGTGGGTGGCATGCTCATCGCTTTTATTGCCCTGATCGCCATGATTAATTACATGCTGGGCTGGGGTGGGGGACTGTTCGGACTGCATCTGTCCCTGGAAAAACTGTTCGGCTGGACCCTCTCGCCGGTCGCCTGGATTATTGGGGTGCCCTGGTCGGATGCGATTCATTTCGGTTCACTACTGGGTACTAAAATTGTGGTTAACGAATTTGTCGGCTATCTAAAATTGGCCGATCTCATTAAAGCGGGCATCATGCAGCAGCGTTCGGTAATCATGGCCACTTATGCCCTTTGTGGTTTTGCTAACTTCAGTTCCATTGCCATTCAAATCGGTGGTATCGGTCCGCTGGTACCCCATCGCATGTCGGAGATTGCCAGCCTTGGGCTGCGGGCCGTGATGGCCGGTACGCTGGCCAACATGATGACGGCGACCATTGCCGGGGTGCTGACCGCCTTCTGATCGCCGGCTATGGCCCCACAGCCGCCGGCCGACGAGAGCCAGGAACGAAGGGAGAGCGATATGAAATTAAGTGAAGGACAGCGGGTGACCATTCTGGTCGTAGCGGTGTTTGCCCTGGTGGGGCTGATCTTTTTCTGGTTTGTTTCCTCGCTGTTTCAGGAAAAGGCGCCACCGCTCTCCCGCAATGCTGTTTTAACCATCGCCCTAAACGGAAACATTCCCGAGCGGGTGCCCCGCGATCCGCTGGCCGAGGCTCTGGGCGAGAAAAAAATGTCCGTCCAGGACCTGTTCCAGGTGCTGCGCAAGGCCGAAAAAGATCGTCACGTACGGGCCCTCATTCTTCGGCCCCAGTTTCCCATCGTCGGGTTGGGTAAACTGCAGGAAATCCGTCAGGCCATCCTCCGCTTCAAAGCCTCCGGGAAACCGGTTTTCGCCTACCTGGAAAATGCAGGTAAATGGGACTATTACCTGGCCTCCGCCGCCGACACCGTGGTCGGGGTGGGCTCCGGGTTTATGTTGTTGAACGGTCTGCTCAGCCAGGCCATCTTTCTGAAAGGCACCCTCCAGTCCCTGGGAATCGAGGCGGATTTTGTGGCCTATGGAAAGTACAAAAATGCCCCGGACATGTTCACCCGGGATCGCATGTCCCCGGCGCAGCGCGAGGTGACCAACAGCCTGCTGGACGACATTTACCCCCACTTTTTGCAGACCATCGCCCACAGCCGGCACCTGCCACTGCCCCGGGTCCGGCAGCTTGTGGATACCGGCTTTTTTGACTTCCAGAAAGCCAGGACGGTGGGGCTTATCGACACGGTCATGGATTACCATCAGTTGACCGAGTATTTGAAGATGCGACTCCCTGGCAAGCCTAGGGTGGTCTCCTTCTGGCGCTATCGGGACATTCCCATGAGCAAATTGGGCTTCAAAGCCAGGCACAAACTGGCGGTTGTGTTCGGCGTCGGTTCCATTGTTGTGGGCAGCGCCGATGCCTTCGGTCAGGACGGGTTGATTACCTCCGAAGGGATGGCCCGGGCGGTGCGCCAGGCAGCCGATAACAAACAGATCAAGGCCATTGTGCTGCGGGTGGACAGCCCGGGCGGCTCGGGCACCGCCTCGGACATCATCTGGCAGGCGGTGCGCGAGGCCCGCAAGAAAAAGCCGGTCGTTGTGTCCGTGGGCGATGTGGCCGCCTCAGGCGGCTACTACATCAGCATGGGGGCGGATAGCATTGTGGCGCCGGCGGGAAGCATTGTCGGCAGCATCGGCGTGTTTGCCGGCAAATTCGCGCTGGGAGGGCTGTACAAGAAAATTAAAATGACCAAGGAAGAACTAAAACGAGGCAGGAATGCCGATCTATTCAGCGATCTGAAGAAGTTTAACCCTGAACAACGCCGGTTGATGAAACAGTTCATTATGGATTTCTACCGCCAGTTTGTGCAGAAGGCGGCGGCGTCCCGGGGCATGAGCTATCAGCAGGTGGACCGCATTGCCCAGGGCAGGGTCTGGACGGGCCGGCAGGGACTGCACATCGGCCTGGTGGACCGGCTGGGCGATTTTTACCAGGCTGTGCAACTGGCCAAACGAATGAGTGGGATCCCGGAAGAGGAAACAGTACAACTGGTGTTCTACCCCCGCCAGAAGACCCTGCTGGAACAGTTGATTCCCCTGGCCACCCAGGGAGAGATGTCTCATACTGCCAGTCAATTGCTCAACGGATTTCCGGAGAGTTTCCGGACGGTGATTTCGGCCATTCCCCATCTGAAAAATGGAGAACCCCTGTTTTTAATGCCGTTTTTTGTTGTCTTTCATTGAGCAGTTCCGAAAGAGTGGAACAGGGATTCTTGTGAAAAAGGAAAGGAAATGATTGTGAGCCGGGCAGTGCCCACCGAAGCCATTTTCCAAAGGGGACGCATCCTCACCCTGTCCAATGCGCTGAGCTTCCTGCGGTTGCTGCTGGCTTTTTACCTGTACAGCCTGATTGCTCAGCGCCGGGTGGAGGAAGCCCTGATTTGGATTGCCCTGGCCATTTTTAGCGATTTTGCCGACGGTTTTCTGGCCCGGCGACTGAATCAAATCAGCGAACTGGGAAAAATTCTCGATCCCCTGGCCGATAAGCTGTGCATCGGGCTGTGCAGCGTGGCCCTGTATTTTCATTTCGGGCTGCCCCTCTGGGTGGTGGTGGTGCTTATCGGCCGGGATATTCTCATCGTGCTGGGGGCCCTGGTCATGATGCGGAGCACCCATGTCGTGGCCCCCTCCCAGATGGCCGGGAAAATTGCCGTCACGGTCATGTCCGCCTTGCTGTTAAGCTACCTCCTGGAACTGCGGTCCCTCCAGGTACCCCTGCAGGTGCTGACCGTGGTGGCCATTGTTTTTTCCGCCCTTCAGTACGGGCAGCGCTTTTACCGGCAGGTGATTAAAACGGAGAGGATCTAACCATGGCGCAGCGCGAAGCATCCCTCGATGGCCAACTTGTTGAAACGGTGAACTTTATTCGCTCAAAAACCAGTCAGAAACCCCGCGTGGGGGTGATCCTGGGTTCCGGGCTGGGCAGCTTTGCGGACACCCTGGAGGGTCTCGAGAAAATCCCTACCGAAAGCATTCCCCATTTTCCCCGCTCTACCGTGCAGGGCCATCAGGGCTTTCTGGTCTTCGGGCGGTTAGAGGGGGTGCCTATCCTGGCCGTGCAGGGGAGAACCCATGTTTACGAAGGGCATCCGGTGGATCGGGTAGCGTATGTGGTGCGGGTGATGGCTGAGCTGGGAGTCAAAAAGCTGCTGGTAACCAATGCGGCCGGCGGTACCAATCCCCTGTTTCGGCCGGGCGACCTGATGATTATTGTCGATCACATCAATTTCCTGTTTCGCAATCCGCTGCGGGGACCGGTGGTGGATGCGGAACCGCGCTTCCCGGACATGTACGGCAATTACCACCCGTCTTACATTGAACTGATTGAGCGAATCGGCCTGGAAGAGGGCATCCCGTTGAGGAAAGGCGTGCTGTTTGTCTCCACTGGACCCTCTTACGAAACGGCGGCCGAGGTTCAGATGATTCGGCGCCTGGGCGGAGACGCGGCCAGTATGTCCACCGTACCGGAGGTTCTGGTGGCCCGAGCCCGCGGCATCAAAGTGGCCGGCATCTCCTGCATCACCAACCTGGCCACCGGACTGAGCCCTACACCGCTCTCCCACGAGGAAGTCACCGAAATTGCTGGTCAGGTGCAGGAAAAATTTCGCCGCCTGGTTCGGCGGGTCCTGGTGGAAATGGACCGAACCGAATAAACGGGGTGTTTACCCTGCGGTACCGGCGAATGCTTACGCCTGAAAGAGGAACATCCCGTCATTCCTCCTGTAGTCCAGTTCTTTCCTCTGGTTTGTTTGCGGCCGGCGCTCATTTTCAACGGCTCTTTCCTGGCCGGCCGGTCGCTGAGGGAGAGGCGAATTCTGTCGCCGGCAAGGCGGCCTGCCTGCTGGTTCAATCCGGTTGGCAAAGTCCGGTCGGTCCGGTGGAGGCGTTGACCCCGCGTGAGGGGAAGAGCTTTGTAGGAAGAAAGACGCGTGTCCGCCGTGCTCCCGAAAAACCAACGCCTTACCTTTACGCAGAGAAACATCCTGGGCTTGCCCGAACCGGGCGAGGGTTCTATATTGGCCATTTAAAATTGGTCCCTCTGGAATTTGAAGCGAATTAACTGCGTGCCTGGGGAGGTCGATGAGTCTGAGATACCGTGCCCTGTCTGTGATTCTTGCCACCATCTTTTGTGTTGTTCATCCGGCCGTTGGCCAATCCAGGCTGGACGACCTGGCCATTGTTCTTCCCACCAAAACTTCTCACAAGTTTGTATTTACCAACAAGCAGGCCGCCTTCTGGTACGGGGAAACGGCCCGGCCAAACAGCGATGCCTTTCAGGGCTACACCCTTTACGAGCAGCACGTGGTTCGGGATTACCAGATTCAGCTGGACGGACGGACCCTGGATCGCGGGAGTGCCCGAGCCGTTGTGCTTTTCCCGGACCGCCTGGTGCGTCGGTTCGGCGGAGCGACTGAAACCTTCTTTTTTCTGGATTCCCTGAATGCGCTTCTGGTTCGTCTGGATGTGGAGGCACCCGGCGAGGTGGCTTTCTGGATTCGGTGGGATCGAATAGCACAGGGGAGTGTCTGGCGCTGGGAAGACAGTCCGCCCGCCGCCCTGGGCCAGCTGACCCGCATGTCGGTCCAGAAGCCCCGCTGGTGTAGCCTGGCCTGCTGGGGGGATCTGCAGCTGGCCACGCCCATTCAGCAGGGGCAGCAGCCCGGTCGGGCGCCCCGCCCGGAAGACCAGCCCGCTCCCATCGAAGGGCTGCGGGTGACTGCCCAACCGGGCACCCTGTGGTTTGCCCTGGTCTTTGGCCGGGACTCTACCCGGACAATGGCTCAGGTAGCCGACCTGCGCAGCCACACCGAACAGTGGATTCAGCGGCGAGCCAGGCGCCTCGAGCGAGCGCTGGAAACGGCCGGGCTGACCACCGGGGATTCGCTGCTGGACCGGGCCTATGCCTGGGCACGCATTGCCATGGAGGATTTGATTACCCATCAACAGGGGCCGGGCATCTGGGCGGGATTGCCCTGGTTCAACAATTACTGGGGGCGGGACAGTTTTATTGCCTTCACCGGCGCACTACTCTGCACCGGGCAGTACGCACTGGCCCGCCAGGTGCTGGAAACCTTTGCCCGGTATCAGGACACCAACCCGCTCTCCAAGACCTTTGGACGCCTCCCCAATCGCATTCGCCTCAACGACGTGATTTACAATACAGCCGATGCAACGCCCTGGTTTGTGCTGGCCTGCGAGCGATACGTGCAGTACAGTGGGGACGCGCAGTTTATTGAGCGTATTTTTCCCGTGCTGAAGAAGGCCATGGAGGGCGCCATCGAAAACGCCATGGATGAATATGGCCTGCTGACCCACGGGGATGCCGAAACCTGGATGGACGCGGTGGGCACCGAAGGGCCCTGGTCGCCGCGGGGCAACCGGGCCGTGGAAATCCAGGTGCTGTGGCTGGAGCAGTTGCGTATCTGCGCAGACTGGGCGGAACAACTGGGCTACCGGGACTGGGCCCGGCAATGGCGCCTCATTGCCCGGAGGGCGCGCTTCGCTTTTCGCTCCTTTTACTGGGACCGGCTGCACCATCGCCTGGTGGACCACCTGAATCCAGACAACTCGCCCGATCCACAAATCCGCCCCAACAGCGTGTTTGCCCTTACCCTGCCTGCGGACACCCTCCTTACCCGGGAACAGCAACGGGCGGTCCTGGCCGAACTGGTCAACCAATTGACCTACCCCTGGGGCGTGTCCTCGCTGGCCCAGAGCGATCCACAGTTTCACCCTTACCATCACTATCCACCCTATTATCCCCCGGATGCCGCCTACCACAACGGGCTGGTCTGGACCTGGCTGAACGGCCCGCTGATCAGCGCCCTGATGCCGGCAAATCCGACGCTGGCCTGGCAGCTGTTGCGGGAGGAAGCCCGTCAATTGCTCAAACTGGACGCCATCGGCAGCCAGTCCGAATTGTTGGAAGCCTGGCCGCGTCCCGGGAACGATCGGCCAAAGGTCTCCGGAACGGTGTCCCAGGCGTGGAGCCTGGCCGAGTTCATCCGAAATGTTCACCAGGATGTGCTGGGCATTCACCCGGACGCCCTGACAAAAAAGCTGTCCTTTTCTCCCCACCTGGCCGAAGGGATGCGCCTGGTGCGGTTTCATTTTCCTTTTCTTCACGCCCGGATCACCGGCCACTACCGCCAGGAGAACGATCGGTTTACGCTGGAGCTGTCCGGTTACAGCGGAACCCCGGCACTGAACGTGGACCTGCGCACCGCTTTTGCCGGAAAGCAGGTAACAGTGCATGCCCGCTGGCAATCCGGTTCGCCATTGCGGCTGGTGTTGCAAAAACAACGGGGCGGGATTCTCTGCCGGGTGAACGGAAAGCCACATCCGCTGGAACAGGAAATGCCTGAGCCGGTTCTGGATACGTTGCGTTTTGTTCAGCCGGCCATGGACATGTCCATACCTGCCTTTAAAGGTCCGGCCTACGATTTGATTGCCCCGGCCGATGCCCTTCGCCAACCCTCCCGCCTGACCCGGGTGGTCTTCGACATCGCCGATCCTCGTGGGGACGACCGGGGACCGACCGGTACCTATCTCTATCCGCTGAATCCGGCCTTTGAGCCGGGCATTTTCGACGGGCGGCAGGTGGTCATCCGCCGGGACGATGGCTACTATTATTTTCAAATTAAACTGGAAAATCTGGTCAATCCGGGTTGGAAACCGGAGGCTGGCTTTCAGCTTACTTACCTGGCCATCGCCCTGAATTTCGGTGATAAGGCCGGTGTGCGAACCACGCGAGTGGGGCAGGGGGCCAACTTTTCGGTGCCGCTGGAATATGCCTACAACCGCATCATTTATGTTGGAAACGGGTATCGGATTACCGATGCCCGGGGGAGAATTCTGGCAGAATTTCGCCCGGCGGACCCTTCCCAGGCTATCGGGCACGTCTCTGAAAAGACCATACGCTTTTCCGTGCCCATCGAATATCTCTCCACCGAAACGCTGCGCACTGCAGTGGTGTTGATCGGCGGCCAGGACGATCACGGCGGTGGGGGCCTGGGCGAATTTCGGGCCGTGCTCCCCGAGGCGGGCGAGTGGCACGGGGGCGGCGGCAAAAGGCCCGACGCTAATCCTGCAGTGTACGATGAAATTTATTTGAGACGGTAGAACCCGGGCGGCGCATGCGCATCGATCGAGAACTGTTTTTCCTGCCGGAGCTTGACCGGGCCGGGGAAACGGTCCTGCTACCGGAGGCCGAAAGCCGGCATCTGGCCAGGGTGCTCCGCAAGCGGGCCGGAGAGCTCGTGTACCTGACCGATGGCCGGGGCCAGGTTGCCCGGAGCAAAATTTTAGGGCTCGAAAAGGGCCGGATTCGTTGCCGCCTGGAGCGGGTGGAAACGCAGCCCGAACCACCTACCCGGCGGATTCAGGTGGGGCTGGGATTGATTCGCCCCAACCGGCTGGACTGGGCGGTGGAAAAACTCACCGAACTGGGGGTGGGGCGCATCAGTCTGCTGCAGAGCGATTATTGCCAGCCTCACAGTTACAAACCGCAACATCTGGAAAAGATTGCCGTAGCCGCCATTAAACAGAGCCGGCAGACTTATCTACCGGTCCTGGCACCGCCCATGCCGCTGGACCGCTGGTTGGCCGAAAAACCCGGCGGAGAGGCAGCGCTCCGGCTGGTGGGCGATCGGGACGGTGTCCCCCTCAGGCTCGGCGCTACAGGGTCGGGACGGACGGTGGTGCTTCTGGTCGGCCCGGAAGGCGGCTTTTCGGCCGGCGAACAGGCGGCCATTGCTGCCGCCGGATTCCAGCCCGTGCAATTTGCCCGCACCATTCTCCGCAGCGAAACGGCCGCTGTAACCGGTACCGCGCAATTGCTGAGCTGGTTTCAGAGCGATGGGTAACCTTGTATTGGCTGCGAAAGGAGGAAGGTGGTCATGAAATGCATCTTCTGCGACATCGTGGCCGGCAAAATGCCGGCTCGAACCGTGTATGAGGACGATCAGGTGGTGGCCTTTCACGACATCAATCCCCAGGCGCCCACCCACGTGCTCATCGTTCCCAGGGCGCACATTCCCCGCCTGCAGGATGCCGCCGAAGAGCAGGCTACACTGATCGGGAGGCTTCTTCTGGCGGCCAATCGGGTGGCCGAGCGCCTCGGACTGGATCGGTCCGGCTACCGGGTGGTGATCAACAACGGCCCGGATGCCCTGCAGACGGTCTATCATCTGCATCTGCATTTGCTGGGCGGCCGCCGGATGAGTTGGCCTCCGGGATGATTCATCGGGCCAACCAGGGACCTGAGACGGGTGGCGGCTTCCTGAGCGCCGGGTATCTCGGGCGCTTAGAAGGTGCAGCCGGCCCGCGGCAGGGCACCTGTTTGCCTCAAAGCCTACCTTGCATAGGACAGGTTCGGGTGTTAAAATGAACTGTGTAGGCAACGATCGGTTGTGGCCGGGCTGCAACCGCATTCAGGCAGATAAATTGATTCAGGGAGAAGCCATTCTTTTGAAAAAGA
>RFHE01000347.1 GCA_003696445.1 Calditrichota bacterium
CGCTATTTATCAGGATGTGGTCCTTCAAGGAAGTATTTTGATCGACACCCACGTGAATTTCGAGGGCCAGGTGGTGAACCAGGGCATTCTAAAGGTTCCAGATGGTTTTCAGACTAGCGCCCAGATAACGGCTCGTGGAACCTTTATTAACCAGGGAACGCTGGCTCCGAATAACTTTAACAAATTGCTCTTCTTCAAGCTGGATGGTGATCTGGATAACCAGGGTGACTGGCAAACCCAGGAACTTTCCTATCTCGGGGCGGGCCCTTATGTGCTTAAAACCGATACCAGCAAGGTTTTTCAACCGGGTTCTTTTTTAGCCTGGCAGGGAACGCCCTGGATGCCGACCATCGTGGTGTCCGGTTCCCCGCTGCGCATCGATGGGGGGCTTGTTAAATTAAAAAAATTGGTTTTACAGCCGGGTCACGATTTACAGCTGAATCAGCACGTGACGCTGGCGGTGGATACCCTCGAAGGTAATGGCAATCACATTCGTTCCGATGGCGCCTACACCATTGATCAGGGACCCCACAACAACGCTGTGATTCAATCGGTGAGTCTGGAAGACACATCCAGGTTCAACCACCCGACCAGTTTTTCGGGGTCAATTTTTAACCAAGGGGTAATGGAAGAAGCGAGCAGCATCAGCTGGGTCCTGACTTTTCACGATGATTTTCACAATCTGGGTTTCATTATTCCCAACAGCTCGACCACAAAACTCAGATTTGTTCTGGAAGGGGATATGGAAAACGCCGGGTTCTGGCAATCCGGCTCGGTGGATCTGAAAGGGACGGGAACAAACAAACTGGAGGGCGTCGGATCGCAGAAGGTGGCTATCCCGGACTCAAACAATTTTCAGGCCACGCTGAACGCGTGGGCCATGCGCACCGGAAGCAGTTACCAGTGGGAAAAGGATGGCAGTGCAGTCTCCAACGGGGGACACCTTTCCGGGGCCACCACCTCCATTCTTTCTTTCAGTAAGGTGGCTCCCGGGGACTATGGCAGTTACCGTTGCCGGATCGATTCTTCCGGGCAGACCATTTTTTCCCGGGATGTGATCATCGGGGATGTGCTGACCGGCATTGAACCGGAAGATGGCGGCCTACCGGGGGTGAGCGCGCTGCCCACTCGATTTGAACTGGGGCAAAATTACCCCAATCCGTTTAATCCCACCACCACCATCCCTTATGCGTTGCCGCAGGCCAGTCCGGTGCGCCTTGTGCTCTACGATGCCCTGGGCCGCCAAGTGGCGGTGCTGGTGGACGGGCATCAGGCAGCGGGCCGGCACCAGGTTCGGCTGGACGCCAGCCAACTGGCCGCCGGGATTTACTTTTACCGGCTGCAGGCCGGGCCGTTTGTGCAGATGAAAAAGCTGGTGCTGATTAAGTAACCGGACTCGGGAAAGCGCTGTAGGCAAAGCCCGGTGCCAGGGAAAGGCCTTTGCTTCTCACCAGAGGCAGGCCGATGGCACCGGGCTTTTTTTTCGCTAAGAGAAAGTTCAGGATTTCATGGATAGCTGAACGCGGCCGCGCTCCAGATCGATGCCGATGACTTTGACGGTCACAATGTCCCCCACCGAAACGATTTCGTGGGGATTTTTGACGAAGCGGTCGGCCATCTGGCTGACGTGAACCAGCCCGTCCCGTTTGAGGCCGATATCGACAAAGGCGCCGAAGTCCACCACGTTGCGCACCGTGCCCTGCAGCACCATCCCCACGCGCAGGTCTTCCAGGTCCATGACGTCGCTGCGCAACATGGGTTTGGGCATGTCCTCGCGGGGATCGCGGCCTGGTTTTTCCAGGTTGGCCAGAATGTCCTCCAGGGTGGGTTCGCCGACCCCGATTTTTTCGGCCAGCTCGGCCAGGGAAATGCCTTCCTGCTGAATGCGGCGGCGCAGGTCCCGCCAGGCCGCCTGGTCGCCGGCAATGCCGAACAGTTCCAGCAGCTTCCAGGTGGCCGGGTAGGACTCCGGGTGAATGCCGGTGTTGTCCAGTGGATTGTCCCCGTCGGGGATGCGCAGAAAGCCAGCGGCTTGCTGAAAGGCCACCTCCCCGATGCCGGGCACCTGCTTCAACTGTTCCCGATTGCGGAACTTGCCGTGCTCATCCCGATAGCGGACGATGTTTTCCGCGGTGCGCTGGGTCAGTCCGGAGACGTAGCGCAGCAGGCTGGCCGAGGCGGTGTTCAAATCCACCCCCACCAGGTTCACCGCGGACTCCACCACGGCGTGCAGGGCTTCGGCCAGTTTTTTCTGATTCACATCGTGCTGGTAGAGGCCCACCCCGATGTGCTTGGGCTCAATTTTCACCAGTTCGGCCAGGGGGTCTAGCAGGCGCCGGGCAATGGAAATGTTGCCCCGCATGCTGGCTTCCAGGTCGGGGAATTCCTCCTTGGCTACCGGCGAGGCGGAGTAAACCGAGGCGCCGGCTTCGTTGACGATGACGTACTGCACCTCCCGGCCGCCCTGCTCGCGAATTTCCCGGATCAGTTCGGCCACCAGCCGCTCGGTTTCCCGACTGGCGGTGCCGTTGCCGATGGCCACCACATCCACACCGTGGCGGTCGATCAAGCGGCGCAGGATGGTCTTGGCTTCAAACACCTGGCTCTGCGGCGGGTGGGGGAAGATGGTCTCGCCCTCCAGGTACTTTCCGGTTTCGTCGATCACGGCCACCTTGCAGCCGGTCCGGTAGCCGGGATCGATGCCCATGATGGTTTTGTTGCGCACCGGGGCCTGCAGCAGCAGGGCGCGCAGATTGCGGGCAAACACCTGGATGGCATGGTCGTCCGCGCGTTCGGTCAGCTCGTGGCGGATTTCCCGGGCAATGGCCGGGGCAATCAACCGGCGGTAGGCATCGGCAATGGCTGCCTTGAGCTGAGGGGTAAAAATGGAGGCCGGATTGGTCAGGTAACGCCGCTCGATGGCCGCCAGCACGGGCGCTTCCTCCATTTCGATGGCCACACGCAAAAACTTCTCCCGTTCCCCCCGGTTGATGGCCAGAATCCGGTGGGGCACCAGCCGCTTGAGCGGCTCGCGGAAGTCGTAGTACATCTCAAAATCGCTGCGCACCTTCGGGTCCCGCGCTTCGGCCCGCAGCACGCCCCGCCGCCAGGTCAGCTCGCGCACGGTTTTTCGGATGTCCGCGTCGTCGGAGACGGTTTCGGCCACGATGTCCATGGCCCCGGCCAGGGCCTCCTGCGCGTTGTGTACCTCTTTTTCCGGATTGACGTAAGGTGCGGCAACGGCCAGGGGATCCCCTTCGGTGAGTTCCTGCTTCAGGATGAGCCTGGCCAACGGCTCCAGCCCCTTTTCCCGGGCAATGGTGGCGCGGGTCCGCCGTTTGGGACGGTAGGGCAGGTACAGATCCTCCACCTCCTGCAGCCGGGTGGCCGCTCGAATTTTCGCTTCCAGCTCGGGGGTCAGCTTGCCCTGCTCGGCAATGGACTTGAGGATGGTCTGCCGGCGTTCCTCCAGCATGCGCAGGTAGCGGATGCGCTCCTGAATGGCCCGGATCTGTTCCTCGTCCAGTTTGCCGGTGGCTTCCTTACGGTAGCGGGCGATGAAAGGCACCGTATTGCCGGCGTCCAGCAGTTCGACCGTGTTGGCCACCTGCGCGGCCCGCAGCTTCAGTTCCCCGGCAATCAGCTGGTAAAACCGTGCTTCTACGGCCCCATTGCCCCCGCTGAGAGTCCCCGTTGGGACGGTAGCATTGTCTGATGGCGTGCTCATTTGAGAAACCTCGCTGGTGGTTTGTTTTTTTCTACACGGATTCGTTTCCCGGCCGGGCAACACACCGTCCCGGCCGCCTTGCTAGGACACAGAAAATTACCATCGCGGTGAGCGGTGTGGAAACCAAATTGATGAAAATCGATCAGGCTGGCCGCGCCGCCGCAAACGATGGTATTTCTTCGGTGGGGGCGTTAAATTGTAGAGGCGCGCAATGCCGTCCTGTTTTGGAGGGCGATGCGCGGGACGTAAGGCGCCTACAGAAAAAAGTTTGTGTGTCCTGTTCCAGAACCATGTTACGAACTGGATGGAGAAGCAACCCAGAGGTTTACTCGCCGCGGGGTGCGCACAGACCAATGGAGGCAAATCACAGGTTTTTGCTACTCGTGTGGCTTCTTTTTTTGTTTTTAGTAGCGTGTGCTCCCCGGGAGAACACCACCCTTACCCAAAATGAGGACAATCCTTACCGGGAAAAAGCGCTTGAACTTTTGCAACATCCCCCCCTGCCCTTCAAGGTCCGCGCCTTTCTGGCAGAAAAATACCGCCCCGGAAATTGTTATGGCATGCCGGGGCCGATGCCAGAGTCCTATGTGAATCTTGTCCTCAAAGACAATCCGGTGCTGGTTGAATTCATCAAGTTGAAATACAAGATTAGAGGGAAACACAAGATTTTCGATAGGCTGATTGAACTGTTGAGTATCCATCTGGAGCCTGCTCCGGACGGCTTTCTCTTTCGATTTACCGATGCCAATTGCTGCGACATTGCGAAGGTGCTGGGTCGTGTGGTTATTGAAAATGACGAAATTGTGTGGGTGGAAATTTTAAAAAAGACCCACAGGAAGGTGCCCTGTTAAAGGAATTAGAAGCTTTTTTTGGGCAAAAGAGGTGCCGTTCCTGGCCGGCCTCTTGCGCCGCCTATTGGCACCGATGTCATTGATTTTTTTTCTGAAACCGGCTATGAGACAATCTCTTCAAACCAAACCGGTTTACGTTTTGGCCTTGTTGTTTACCGCTGTTTTTTTGCCCCCTCTGGCCCGGAGAATGACCCGCCTTTCCAGGGAGGCATTCACTTTACTGGAGGTCGCCGCGGCGATCCACGCTTCTTTCGAATCGTGTGGGGCGGACATCTGGCCTGGCTACGATCTTTCCAAAACGCCTTATCTTCTTTATCTGCCCCAAAAGCTGGTGCTGTTCTTAAATGCCCCATTCAAACCAGAAGAGTTTCAGGCATATCCATCCAGCTGGCCGGATCTCAGAACCACCGCGTTCCTTCATCGGGGTCCCTATCGAGACTTAGTGGGCCAGTTTTCCTTCGATTATCCCATCGATTCGCTAAGCGTGTTTGCCATGGGCATGCCAACGGAAATTTTGTTTTCAACAGAACATCCCGCGTTGACTTTGTTCCGAACCACCGTGCACGAAGGATTTCACCACTTCCAGGCTCATCATTTTGGGGAAATACCTTGGGCTCGCGAAGAGCGATACCCAATCTTAGATGCTGAAAACATTGCGCTGGCCTCCCTGGAAATGCATGTTTTAAAAGATGCTCTTCTGGCCATGAAGCAGAAGAACCAGAAGCAATTGAACACACTGCTCACTGAATTTGTGGCCGTTCGGGATTTTCGCTGGCGGCGGGGCAATTCGTTTGTTCGCCGGTACGAGCAGGGGCAGGAAATCAACGAAGGAACCGCAAAGTACGTGGAAGATAAAGCCCTGGATTGTCTGCTTGCGTTATTGGTGAAACCCCTCCACCAATCTTTGCTGGCGGCCATGAAAGAAGACCTAAAATACTTGACTAGCATGGATGTATTGGTGCAGGATTTTGAGGACAGGTTCCTGGAGGGTGTAGTGGCGCCGGAGGATATGCCCAGGAATCGCATTTATCCGGTGGGGGCCGCCCTGGGATTTTTGCTCGATGCGCTCAAGGTGAACTGGAAAAGGCAGTTTCAGAATGCAGGCTCGGAAGTCTCTTTTGCCGGATTGTTGAAAGTACAACTCCCTGTGGATTCGGCACAGGAGCCAATTTATTTAAGGGAAGCAAAAACCGAATATCGGTATCCCCAGCTACTTGCTTCGGCTAAAAAATTGATTGCAGGTTACCTTGCCGAATACGCCCGAGCGCTGGAAACCTTTCGCTCCAGTGAAGGAACGCGCATAGAAGTTCACCTACCCACCAATGGCCTCCAGCGATTTCGATCCACGAAGGAGAAAAGATGGATTGTCGAAAACGGACGCACTCAGCTATGCCTGCATTACAATCTGTATTCTCTTAAATCCGTTGCCGGGGACTCGGTGGTCCTGGAGCTCCGAAACAGGGGTCTGCTGGAGAAAAATGACTGGCAGAAAAAACAAAAAACGGTGATTTTCTACCTTACTCAAAGGCCTAAGCTTATTTTGGACGGGGTCCCCCTGCGGTCCATCCGGAGTGGCCGCTACCTTTTTAAACGACTGGCGATGACGTCAAAGCACCTTCGCTTGCGTGCCGGAAGGGGCGGCACGATTGTTGTTGACAAAGACAGGATTCGGGTTGAGTTGCGGTGAAGTCATGTGAGACAGACCAATTGACCTCCGGCTTCTGCCGGCTGGTAAAAAATCTATCGTAACGACTCCGCAATCGAATGAATCTCGCTGCAAAAATTGCTTTTATTTTGAGGAGATTAAGTTGGAAAAAGTAAATGATTGAATTTTGATGAGCTATTCAAACCGCAGCGGGACAAACAATGGTCGAATCGTGCAGACCCGCTTGGACAGGGAAGGTTTTTATTTAACCAATTGTAACCCCCGCAGCGAAAGCCCTCTGCCTTTGTGGTGCATTCCGACTGGTTGATGACGTTGTTCTGAGTTATCGACCTGAAAATCCCGTTTTCGATGGCGCCTCACAAACAAAACCCTCTGGAAATGCCATGCGTTGGTTTGTGATCTTCTTGTGTGTGTTCTGGTGGTCTGTTTTCGGCACTGCGTTTGCCTAGCAGCAGGCACGGGACTGGCTCGATCTGGCCGGTGGTGCCGTGGTATTGTCCAAAACAACCGAGTACAGCAGTCGGTTCTGGAGTGCGCTGGCCATTCTGGATGGCACCCCGGAAAATGGCTGGTCCAGCACCTAAAAGGTTATTTATCCGGATACGTTTGTGATTGAACTGGCCCAGGCCATCGACCTGGAAACGTTCGTCATCGACAACAGCCATGCCCAGGAAGATAGCTATTCGGGCATTTCGGCCCGGGCCTTCGAGCTGCAGACTTCCACCAGCTCGCCGACCGATGGTTACCGGCAAATTCTTGCCGGCGAGGCGGGAAAAGGGATCCGGAAAGCATTTCGGCTTCCCCGGCCGGCCCGGCCCGCTGGTTGAGACTGATTATTCGCTCCAACTGGGGCTACGCCACCTACACGGAAATGATGGAACTGGAGGCCTATGGCACCCCGGTTGGCACGGCCGATACCCGGGGCTCGGTGAGCGGGGTTTATTCCACCAATTACAACTTGCTCAAGCTCATTCAAACCGGTCATCGCGTGGAGGGGTGTTACGATTGGGGGTAACGGGGGTTTGGTTTCCGGTTCCACCGATGGCCGGGCGATTCGCTTTCAATGGCGGGAAGGCAATGATTTTACCGGCACGGCCATCATGGTCCTGTCGGCGGATGGGTGTTTTTTAAACGGCCTGTGGTACGAAAAAGGCCAGCTGATGGGCACCTGGTTCGGGAGCAGAGTAACCGATGGCAGCGAACCCCACCGCGCCAAGACGGCCGAATACTCGCTGGGAAAAAAGCTGGAGAAAACCGGCCGAGCAATCCTGTACGGCATCTATTTCGATAGCAATTCCGCGCGCCTGAAACCCGAATCTACCGAAACGCTGGAGGAAGTGTACAACCTGCTTCGCTCCAGGCCGGAACTGCGCCTGCGCATCGAAGGGCATACCGATGCTACCAATACCGAGGCCTACAACCTGGCCCTCTCCCGGCAGAGGGCCCAGGCGGTAGTCCAATGGCTGGTGGAAAGGGGCATCGATGCCGGCCGCCTGGAAGCGCAGGGCTTCGGGGAGAGCAGGCCGGTGGCGGATAATAGCACGCCCCAGGGTCGAAAGCTGAATCGCCGGGTGGAGATTGTGGTGGTTCAGTGAGGCGCTCGATCGCTTTCTTTCTTCAACCCAGTAAAAAAGGACCCGCCAGGGCGGCGAAAGCTTATCCCCCGGAGGCAATTTGCTCCCCGCGAGGGGAGTGTCCAAGCAGCAAAGCAAACAAGACAGAGCGGTTTTAGCCCCTTTCTTGTGTGCGCAATTCCATTGGTTGCGGCTTTTTGCAATAGCCCTTTGCCCGCAGCGAGAACGTCAACCTTGGGGAAGGTAAGCCGAGCCACCGTTCCGCGCAGGCGCCGGTTGGCGGCTTTCCTGTGGGCCGATGGTCTGCGCGCCCTTCACGAGCTCGGCTTCTGACTCGGGAAGGGCGGGAGTTCGCAGAAGGTGCACACCCCCAGGGGCGGATTTTTCTGCAGAATGAATCTAGTGTGGGAGTCCTCCACCGGCTCGACGATGGCGCTTCGACTTCCCTCCCGAAACACGGTAATCCCCTTGCAGCCCCGTTCCCAGGCCAGCCGGTAAATTTTTTCCACAGTTTCCGGCGGAGTGTTTTCGGGCAGGTTGATGGTGGAAGAAATGCTCTGGTCCACGTGGGCTTGCGCCCGCGCCTGCAATTCCACGCGCCGGAGCGGATCCACCTGATGGGCGGTGACAAAAGCTTCCGGCAAAGGCGCCGCCTCGCCGGCTGCCTGCCGGTACACGCGAACCAGGGGATGTTCCTCCCGGTAGGCATGGTCCGCGACGTGACGCAGGTATTCCAGGGCAAAGAGCGGTTCGATGCCGCTGGAGACCCCGGCCAGCAGGGAGATGGAGCCGGTAGGGGCAATGGAAAGCAGGGCGGCGTTGCGCAATCCAGCCCGGCGAATGCCCTTTCGCAGCGCGTCCGGGAACGACTCGAAGAAAGGTTGCCGCAAATGGGCCTCGGCCTGGAAGGCCGGGAAGGTGCCTTTCTGGCGGGCAAGGTCACAGCTGGCCTGGTAGGCATGGTATTTCAAAAAACGAAAGCACTGCTCTACCCAGGCCAGCGCCTCCGGCGCATCGTAACGCAGGCCCAGTTGGATGAGGGCGTCGGCCAGCCCCATTAC
>RFHE01000348.1 GCA_003696445.1 Calditrichota bacterium
GGCCAAGCGCCGTGGATTACCGCGGGTGGCCGGGCATCGCGAGGGTGTTAAGTCGGTCCGCGCGGTGGTCGAAGCCGCCGGCGAATTAGGCATCGACGTGTTGACGCTGTACACCTTTTCCAAAGAAAACTGGCGGCGGCCGGTTTACGAAGTATCCACTTTGATGAATTTGCTGGTCTCCACCCTGCAACGGGAAATTGACGAGCTGCATGCCAAAAATGTTCGTTTTAATGCCATCGGGGATCTGGATGATCTGCCGGTGGAGGCCTACCAGTGCTTGATTCGGGCCATGGAGCGAACCCGGGAGAATACCGGCCTGACGCTCAATCTGGCCCTCAGTTACGGGGGGCGATCGGAAATTGTTCAGGCGGTGCGCAAAATTGCCCGCCAGGTGAAACTGGGTGAGCTCGCCCCCGAGGATGTCGATGAAAACCTGATTCAGCAATATCTTTACACCCGGGATCTGCCCGATCCGGATCTGTTAATTCGAACCAGCGGCGAGAGCCGGATAAGCAACTTTATGCTCTGGCAATCGGCCTACACGGAGTTATATTTAACCCGAACCCTGTGGCCGGATTTCCGCAAGCGGGAATTCTACGAAGCATTGATCGGCTACATGCGGCGTGAACGACGCTTTGGGATGGTGAGCGAACAATTGCAAAAATGAACTCTGTGTTGGGGCCGTTTCGTTCGGCGGTGAACTGGTTGAAACGGGTCGGCCGGTTCCTTGGTGACAACCGTAGGCTTTTATTGACCTGGCTGTTTATTCTTGCCTTTGTGGCCACGGCCCTTCATTTCGGCTGGGACAAAAAAGCCATTGCCTTCCTGGTGGTTGTTTTCGGCATTCTCTCCCAGGCGTTTCTGGGTCTGATCGGCCTGATTGCCATGATCCCGGTCATTGGACCCATTCTGGCCAAAGTGCTGGCGTTGCCTCTCTACTGGGTACTGAATGCGCTGGGCTATTTCCTCTCGGTCTTTGCCATCAAGAAGGGGCATGGCAAGAGTGTCCTCAATTACCGCATCTTAACCATTGTGTTTCTAGTGGGCGTGGCGTTTGGATTTGTCCTTGGCAAGTTGCTGTAAGTTTGAGCGATCCCTTGGGTGCAACTTCAATTAAAAAACCATCCGACCTGCTGAATAACCGATGGGCGAAAGTTTAAAGGACGTGCAGAAGTACCTGTTTGGCCTGCGCCGTGCCGGAGTCAAATACACACTGGATAATATTTGCTGTCTGCTGGAGGCGCTAGGCAACCCGCACCGAGCCTGGCCCGCGGTGCACATTGCCGGTACCAATGGAAAGGGTTCAACGGCTGCTTTTGTCGAAGCGGCATTGTTGCAGGCCGGTTATCGGGTCGGCAAATACACCTCTCCGCACCTGGTTCGGGTAAACGAACGCATTGTGGTCAATGGCCGGCCGGCCCCGGATGAGTTATTCCTTGAGCTCACCGGACGGCTCAGGCCGCTCATCGAGAGGATTCAGCCTTCCTTTTTTGAAGTGCTTACTGCCATGGCTTTCTGGTACTTTGCGCAGCAACAGGTGGAGGTGGCGGTTGTAGAAACCGGCATGGGCGGGCGGCTGGACTCGACCAATGTGGTCAATCCCTGGGTGTCGGTCATTACCCCCATTTCTCTGGATCACCAGCACTATCTGGGGGCTTCTCTGACCGCGATTGCCCGGGAGAAAGCCGGGATCATTAAACCGGGGATTCCCTGTGTCAGTGGCCCACAGCATCGGCAGGTAATGGCAGTGCTTCGGGAAAAATGCCGGGAAAAGGGCTCAAGTCTGGCAGCGGTTGCCGAAAATGGACAGTGGCACATCGAATCGATGGATCTAACCGGTACAACCCTGCAGGTGCGCTATGGTGAGTGGCGGTTCGATGCGCTACGGCTGAGTCTGGCCGGGCCGCACCAGGTGGAAAATGCGTTGCTGGCCCTGGGAACTCTTTATCAGTTGCGGGATAAAATCAATGTCCAGCCACGGACAATCGAAAAAGCCTTTAGAGAGGTTACCTGGCCTGGTCGGCTGCAGGTGCTTTCCAACGCGCCGCTCATTGTGCTGGACGTGGCGCATAATCCAGCAGGTATCGAGAACGTCCTGACGTTCGTCAACAAACAGACTTCCAAGAAACCCTTAACTGTTCTGACTGCCTTGCAAAAGGACAAAGATGCGGTTGCCATTGCCCGCCTGCTGGCCCGGAGGGCAAATCAGGTTTTCGTAACAGGGCTTACAGAGGGGAAGCCGCTGGCCCCCGATATTCTGGCCGGGTTGATTAAACGGTTCGGTGGAACCGCCTCCATTGTGAGCTCTTCCCGCCAGGGTTGGGATCAATTGAACCGGCAGGTGGCGCAACAAAATGGGGTTGGCTTGGTGGTAGGCTCGCATTTTCTGGCCGGAGAAATCTTAGCTAATATTCAAAAAGGTTGATTCAATACAAAAAATCGACTAACTTTGCGTCTCTTTTTCGTGACTTCGTAGTATTCTCGCTGGAAGTCGGCCCTCCGAAGATCACTCGAGAGGCTTTTCCTGGAAAACTGAGAACGTGTTACAAACAAGACCAAATCAAAGAAAAAAGTGAGGTGAACGAGCGATGTTAGATCTGGAATCGCTTAAGTCGTTGAAAATTTCCGAGCTGAATCAGATTGCTCAAGAGTTAGGCATTCAGGGCACCTCTGGACTGAAAAAGCAGGAATTGATTTTTAAGATTCTGGAGGAGCAAACCGCCCAGGAAGGGCTGATCTTCTCCGAAGGGGTGCTGGAAGTGTTGCCCGATGGCTACGGTTTCCTTCGCAGCCCCAAATTCAACTACATGCCGGGTCCGGAGGACATTTACGTGTCGCCTTCGCAGATCAAGCGATTCGATCTGCGCACCGGGGATACCGTTTCCGGCCAGATTCGTCCGCCCAAGGACAACGAGCGTTTCTATGCCCTGCTCCGTGTGGAAGCCATCAATGGGGAAAGCCCCGAGAAGAAAAAAGAAATTACCCTCTTCGACAATCTGACCCCGCTCTACCCCATGGAGCGGATCAATCTGGAAACCACCGCCAAAGAATACACCATGCGCATCATGAACCTGCTGACGCCCATCGGGAAGGGGCAGCGGGGTCTGATCGTGTCGCCGCCGCGCGCCGGTAAAACGGTCATCCTGCAAAAAATCGCCAACGCCATTACCACCAACCATCCGGAAATTACCCTGATTGTGCTGCTCATCGACGAGCGTCCGGAGGAGGTGACCGACATGGAGCGCAGCGTGAAGGCGGAGGTGATTTCGTCCACCTTCGACGAGCCGCCCGAACGCCACGTGGCGGTAGCCGACATGGTTTTGGAGAAAGCCAAGCGCCTGGTGGAGTACAAAAAAGACGTGGTGATTTTGCTGGACAGCATTACCCGTCTGGCCCGGGCGCACAACACGGTGGTGCCTCATTCGGGCAAAATCCTGTCCGGTGGTGTGGACTCCAACGCCCTCCATCGGCCCAAGCGCTTTTTTGGCGCCGCCCGCAATGTGGAAGAAGGCGGGAGCCTGACCATCATCGCCACGGCGCTTATCGAAACCGGCTCCCGAATGGACGAGGTGATTTTTGAGGAGTTCAAAGGTACCGGTAATATGGAAATCGTGCTCGATCGCCGCCTGGCCGATCGGCGAATCTTCCCGGCAATCGACATCAATCGTTCCGGAACCCGCAAAGAAGAGTTGCTGCTTTCCCGTAAAGAGCTGGCTCGCGTGTGGATCCTGCGCAAACTGCTCAACGAAATGAATCCTATCGAGGCCATGGAATTCCTCATCGAAAAAATGCGTGGTACGCGCAACAACGAGGAGTTTCTGGATAGCATGAGCACCTGACGGTCTGCCGCGCGTGGCCGGTGTGGAAAGAAAAGCAGCACTTGCACCGGTAAGGTGAACGCTGTAATTTTAAAAGTTGAAGATATTTAAAGAAGGACAGGAGGTTATCTTGAAAAAAGGCATTCATCCTGAATACAAACTGGGCACGGTGACCTGCGCCTGCGGGAATACCTTCCAGGTGCGCTCCACGGTTGGGGACATGCACGTGGAGATTTGCTCCAATTGCCATCCCTTCTTTACCGGAAAGCAGAAGCTGGTGGACAGCGCAGGCCGTGTGGAAAAGTTTTTGAGGAAATACGGCGATCGTCGTTAGCAACCCGGCAGTACAGTGTGAAAACGGAATATTCCGCAGGGTGCGGGTATTCCGTTTTTTGTTTACGCCATGGGGTAAATCAGGAAGCGTCGTCAAGGGTATTGACTCTTTGAAAAGGAATTTTTATGAGCCGGTTGAATAAAAGCGCCTCCGGGGGAAGTGAAGAACAAATTCTGGCCATTGGTGGTCAGGCGGTCATCGAAGGGGTCATGATGCGTTCTCCGGAACGCCTGGCCACAGCAGTGCGCCGGGCCAGCGGGCAGATCGAGCTAAAAATTCAGGAATACCGTTCGCTGTTTCAGCGGCATCGCTGGCTCAACATCCCGGTTATCCGTGGTGCCATCACCCTCTTCGAGGTAATGATTCTGGGCATCAAACACCTTAACTTTTCCGCCGACGTGGCCATGCGGGATGCCGAGGCACAGGAGCAGGCTAGCAACCCGGGAAAAAAGCGGGCAAAAAAGAAAAAAGAAGCCGGCCTGAGTACTTTTTCGGCTGTGGTTTCGGTGAGTATTGCCCTGGTGGTGGGGCTGGCACTGTTTTTTGCCTTTCCCCTGTTTGCCGCCACCCATCTGTTTTCCATCGAACGGGAGGCGCTGGCCTTTAATCTGGTCGCCGGCACGATCCGAATCGCCCTGTTCCTGGGTTATCTAATGCTCATTTCGTTGATGAAGGACATCCGCCGGCTCTTTCAATACCATGGCGCGGAGCACAAAACCATTTTCGCCTTCGAAAAAGGCCTGGAACTGACCGTGGCCAATGTTCGCCGGCAGCCCCGTTTGCACCCGCGGTGCGGCACCAGTTTTCTGGTCATGGTGATGCTGGTTTCGCTGTTGTTTTTTGCCCTGGTGGACACGGCGGTAATGGCCGCCACCGGGAAGATCAGTCTGCTCATTCGCCTGAGTACCCATCTGCCCCTGGTGCCCATTGTAGCCGGCCTTTCCTACGAGGCGATCAAGGCCTCTGCCCGGCGCCCCGATCATCCGCTGGTTCGCATTTTCATTGCTCCCGGCCTGGCCTTGCAGCGGATTACCACCAGCGAGCCGGACGACAGCATGATTGAAGTCGCCATTGTGGCCCTGAAGGCTGCGCGCGGGGAGGATGTTTCTGCCTGGTTAAAAAAAGAGGCGCCACCGGTAACCGAAGCCGCTGCGGCTTCCTGAAAAAAGAACGAAATGGATGCTGCTTGCGTTGAAAAGCGTGGATTATTTACCCTGTTTGATTAATTTTCTGGAGAGAAAATGCCGGGATGTTTGTGACGGAAGAAGCCGTTACTACCGGATGTAGAAGACCAGACAGGCGAAACGCACCATGATTGAAAAACTGAAAAAAATTGAGCAGCGGTTTGCGGAACTGGCCGAGCAGATGGCCGATCCCGCTGTTGCCGCCACGCCGGAAAGCTACACGGCACTGGCCCGCGAATACGGGGAACTGGAGCCCATTGTGCAGGTCTTCCGGGAATACCAGAAAGTTCAGGCACAACTGGAAGATACGCGGGCCCTGCTGGCCGAGGCAGACGAGGAGGAGCTGCGCGAAATGGCCCGCGAAGAGCTCCAGCAACTGGAAGAACGCGAAGCCCGGCTGCGCAAAAAGCTCCAGCAGTTGCTGGTGCCCCAGGACCCCAACGATGTGAAAAACGCCATTGTCGAAATTCGTGCCGGCACTGGAGGCGACGAAGCGGCCATTTTTGCCGGGGACCTGTTTCGGATGTACCAGAAGTACGCCGAAAACCGAGGATGGAAGTTGGAAATCATTTCGGCCAGCCCCTCCGAACGGGGTGGCTTCAAGGAAATCATTTTTGCCGTACAGGGCAAAGGGGCCTACGGGCGCCTGAAGTACGAAAGCGGCGTGCATCGGGTGCAGCGGGTGCCCGAAACCGAAACGCAGGGTCGCATTCACACTTCGGCCGCCTCGGTGGTGGTCCTGCCGGAAGTGGCCGATGTGGAAGTGGAAATCGATCCCAACGACCTGCGCATCGACGTGTTCCGGGCCTCCGGTCACGGTGGACAGCATGTGAACACCACCGACTCGGCGGTGCGGATTGTTCACCTGCCCACCGGACTGATGGCGACCTGCCAGGACGAAAAGTCCCAGCACAAAAACAAGGCCAAAGCGCTCAAAGTGTTGAAAGCTCGTCTCTACGATCTGGAATTGCGCAAGCGCCAGCAGGCCATCGACAGCCAGCGGAAAAATGCCATTCGTACCGGCGACCGGAGCGAGAAAATCCGGACCTACAACTTTCCTCAAAATCGCCTCACCGACCACCGCATCAACCTGACCCTCTATCGCCTTGAAGAAATATTGCAGGGCGAGCTGGATCCGGTGATCGACGAATTGCAGGTGGCGGATCAGGCCCAGCAGATGCAGGAAAGCCAGCTCTCAGCCGTTCATGAATGATCTGTGGACCATAAAACGAGCCCTCGAGTGGACCGTTCAGTATTTTCAGAAAAACGATGTGCCCGAACCCCGTCTCAGTGCCGAGCTGCTGTTGGCCGGCGTCCTGGGCTGCCGGCGCATCGATCTGTACCTGCAGTTCGAGCGGATTCTCACCCCCGGCGAGCGGGCCGCTTACCGCGAATACATTAAGCGGCGGCTGCGGCGCGAACCGGTGCAGTACATTCTGGGTGAAGCGGAATTCTACGGTCTCAGTCTGAAGGTCACCCCCGCAGTGCTCATTCCTCGCCCGGAAACCGAATTGCTGGTCGAAAAAGCCCTGGAAGAAGCGCGGCGTTTCGGCACCCGCCCGCTGCGCATCCTGGATGTGGGCACCGGCAGCGGGTGCATTATTGTGGCCCTGGGCAAGCACCTCCCGGAGGCTGAGCTGTGGGCAGTGGACAGCAGCGCTGCAGCGCTGGAGGTGGCCCGGGAAAACGCCCTCAGGCACCAGTTGGAGGTGCATTTCCTTGAGGGACGTTTTGAAGCTGTGGCCCCCGACCTTCCGGCACCCTTTCAGCTGATCGTTTCCAATCCGCCCTACATCAGCGAGCAGGAAAAAGCGTTGCTCCAGCCGGAGGTGGTTCAATTCGAACCCGCCGAAGCCCTCTTTGCCGCCCCGGATGCCCTGGCCGCCTACCGAAACTGGCTGCCTGCCTTCCGGAAATTGTTAGATGAACAGGGAACTATTCTGGTAGAAACCGCTTACAACCAGAGTGATGTTGTTTGCCAGCTTTTTACTGAATTCCAATTCCAGACAACAGTCGTCAAAGATTACCAGGACTATGGCCGCATTGTGATTGCCCGCAGGGCCCCGGCCGTGGTTCCAAAGCAGAATACCATTCAATAAAAAATCGAAGAAAGACCGTTTGAACAATGAGTAAAACGAAAAATCAGAACAAACAGGAACCGTCCATTGGACGGCAGATCGTAACCTTTTTGAAAGCGAACAAAGGCAAGCCTTATTCGCGCAAGGAGCTCTCTGCCGCCCTGGGCGTGAAGAAGCAAAACTACAATCAGTTCCGAGAGGCACTCAATCAGCTGGTTCGTTCGGGAAAAGTCATGCGGGTAAAGGGCGGGCGCTACACGGTGGCCGCTGCCCTGAAAACCATCCGTGGCACCCTGCAGATGACCCGCAAGGGCTTCGGCTTTGTGACTGACGAGCGTACCGAAGAGGAAATTTTTATCTCGGCGAGCAACCTGAACACCGCCCTCAACAACGACCTGGTCGAGGTGCAGTTGTTTGCCGTCTCCCGGGGCCGAAACAAGGAAGGTAAAATTACCCGGGTTCTGGCTCGTGGCCAGACCTCTTTTGTGGGCACCTACCATCGCAGCGAATACTACGGCTTTGTGGTGCCGGACGATCCCAAAGTGTACCGGGACTTTTACATTCCGGAGGCCAAAGCCGGCGGTGCCCAGCACGGGCAGAAGGTGGTGGTGGCGCTGGAAAAATGGGATTCTTCCCAGCTGAACCCTGAAGGGCGCATCGTGGAAATCCTTGGTTTCCCAGATGAACCGGGTGTGGATGTGTCCTCGGTGGCCAAAAGCTACGGCCTGCCGTTAAGCTTTCCCAGGGCTGTGGAAAAGGAAGCTGCTCGGGCCCGCCTGGAGATCACGCCGGAGGAAATCAGCCGCCGCCTGGACCTGCGGGATTGGGTGGTTTTTACCATCGACCCGGAGGATGCCAAAGACTTTGACGACGCCGTTTCTCTGCAAAAGTTGGATAACGGCAACTGGCAGCTGGGGGTTCACATTGCAGACGTCAGTCACTTTGTGCCCGAAGGCTCGCTGCTGGACAAAGAGGCCTTTCAGCGCGGCACCAGTGTGTATCTGGTGGACCGGGTGATTCCCATGTTGCCCGAGCACATTTCCAACGAGCTGTGCAGTTTAAAGCCTCACGAGGACCGCTTCACGTTTAGCTGCATCATGGAGCTCACGCCGGAAGGGGAACTGGTGGATTACACCATTCGGGAGTCAATCATTCACAGCAAGCGCCGCTACAACTACCAGGAAGCGCAGGCTATCATCGACGATCCGACCAGCCAAGATGAGTTTGCCCCCATTTTACGGCAGATGCGGGATTTGAGCCGCGTTTTGCGCCGGCGACGGATGAACATGGGCAGTATCGACTTCGACACCCCGGAAGTAAAATTTCGTCTGGATGAGCGGGGTAAACCGGTGGAGATTATTCCCCGCGAGCGTCTGGAAACCCACGAGATGATCGAAGAATTCATGCTGATGGCCAATCAAACGGTGACCCGCCATATTCAGCGGCTGGCCGAACAGCGGCGCATGCGCACCTTCCCGTTCATTTACCGGGTTCACGAAAAACCTTCCCGGGACAAGTTGGAAAATTTCCGCAATTTCCTGCGCGCTCTGGGTTACAAGGTCAACATCAAGAAAAATATTTCTCCGGCGGACTTTCAGGCCATTCTCCAACAACTGGAAGGCAGCCCGGATGCCATTTTAATTAAAGAAGTGGCTCTGCGCACCATGATGAAGGCGGTGTATTCCCAGAACAACATCGGGCATTTTGGGCTGGCCTTTGAGTACTACACCCATTTCACCTCGCCCATCCGTCGCTACCCGGACCTGGTGGTGCATCGCCTGTTGAAAGAGTACCAGCAGCCGGTTCGAGCCAAGCGGCTGCGGGCGCTGAAAAAGGAACTGAAGCGTATTTGCGAGCGCTCCTCGGAGCGGGAACGGATTGCCGTGGATGCCGAACGGGAGAGTGTGCGCATTAAACAGGTGGAATGGATTGCCGAACACGTGGGCGAGGAATTCACCGGTTTAATCTCCGGGGTCACTTCCTTCGGTATTTTTGTGGAGATTACCCCGGAACTGATCGAAGGGCTGGTCCGAATGGAAGATCTGACCGACGATTTCTACATTCTGGACGAGAAGACCTACACCATTACCGGCCGGGAGAGTGGGCGCAGTTACCGGCTGGGCGATCCGGTGCGTATCCGGGTGGCCCGGGTGGATCTGGAGAAAAAGCAGGTGGATTTTCTGCTGCTGGGCAAGGCCGAAGCCTCGGCCGGGGTTGTCCAAAAAGTAAAGCAAAGCGAATAACATTACCAACGGCTGCATTTAGCAATTTGTGCTAAGGCCGGATGGACCTGGGGCTTTTCAACGAATCAGAGCAGTTTAAGCAGAACGGGCAACCCTGTGCCCCTTTATTTGCAGGGACATTACCCCTTTCGCCCCCTCGCTTGCAACGAGAGGGTGTCCGGGGGATGAGTTGAGTGAAGTGCTGTGCCAGCAAAACCGTTCTTTGCACGAACATGCCTGGCACTTGAATTTTTGGACAGCCACACCGGGATTAAAAACACACACCCTTTTTTTGAACGGCCGCCTCAGTTCTGGGCGGCCGGTTCCAGTTTAATGATGGCAAATACAGCGCCCTGTGGATCCTGCAGAATGGCAAACCGCCCCACACCGGGGATGTCCGAGGGAGACACCAGCACCTGCCCGCCCAGCGATTGGGCTGTCTTGACGGTGGCGTCGCAATCTTCCACAGCAAAGTAAACCAACCAGTGGGAGGGCACATCGCCCCAGCTTTCA
>RFHE01000349.1 GCA_003696445.1 Calditrichota bacterium
CTGCAATTCAGGTCTTTCGGCAACCAGTTGAGCCAGACGAATGGCCCCGGCAAGGCTGGCCGGTCCGGCTCCGACAAACAAAACCCCGACTTCAATTCGCTCATCTGCGGGATCGGTAAACCCGCTCACAAATTCTTCGTTGGACAGGTCGGGTCGAAAATTCGCTGGAACGTTTTCCATCTATCCTCCAGAATTTCAGGCTACATCAACCGGCCTCGCACAAACAAACAGAGGATCCGACGGGCGAACTCACCCGGTTAAGAACCTAACTTTAGAAAAGTTAGGAATTTAGGCAAAGAATATAGAGGATTGCGGGATTTTAAACAAGAACATTTCCAGTTTTGTGGGTGCTTCGAACAGAGGGCTTTGCCTGAGCCATCGGTTCAGAAAGTGGGCCGGCGCTTTTTTTCGGCAGGCGCGCAGGCGTGGCTATCCTTTCAAACGCCGCTTCAATCGCTGAAAAAAGGAGGGTTTTTCGTCTTCCTCGGGCACGTGCACCTCCCGAATGGGGATTTCGTTGATAATTTTCAGGGGGTTCTCCTGAACCAGCATCCGAATATAGTCCTCATCCAGGTGGTTGCGCAAATAGTCCACGGCTTCCTGGAGTTTAAAGGTACGGCCTCTGGGCGCATGGGCATCCGAACCGATGAAGTGTACCATACGGTTCTCCAACATCCACATGGCCAGTTTTTGCACCTGCTTGCCGAACTCGCCCAGAATGCTCCCGGCATTAACCTGCAGGAGGCCGCCGTGGCGCAAAAAGGCAATCGCTTTCTCCGGCTTGTCCTGAAGCGCGCTGTAACGTTCCGGATGGGCAATAATGGGTATGATGTTGTTCAACGACAGGTTGAATAATACATCCTCCACTCCTGAGGGCATCAAAAAAAGGGGGAATTCAATTAGCGCATATTGTTGCAGTCCGGCCAGCGTGGACACCCGGTGATTTTTAATCGTCTGCTCCAGATAGTGGTGAAAAAAAAGTTCGGCACCGGAATAGACTGCCACCGGAATGTCTTTTTCCTCAGCGGCTTCCCGCAATTGCTCCAACTTTCTGAAATATTCCCCCTCCAGGTCTTCAGAAATATTTTCAGCAAAATGAGAAGTAGCGAACACGGCGGAAATGCCCTGCTCGTGGGCGATCTGCAGCATTTCCAGGGCCTCTTCCAGACTCTGGGGCCCGTCGTCGAATTTAAAAACCACGTGGTTGTGGATGTCGATCATGCCGTTCATTCAAACGCCTCAAGATCAAAATTGAATCAGAACACTGGGATTGAGCCACCGGACGATGCCAGCAGCAGAGCAACCGGTGACCTGCCTGTTACCCACCCGGGGTACGGTGGAGCGCCACTCAGCCAGGGCTGAACACCGGGAGATCCGATCGGGCATTCAGATCCACCGGTGCGTCGATCCCGTTGGCCTTCAGCAACGCCTCCAGGACCGCCTGAAATTCCTGGCGGACAAAGCCGGTAAACCTCTGCTGAATGGAGAGGTTCTGGTCTACCAGGTAGCCGGTAGGCACCGCTTCGAAATCAAGGCCGCGGGAGAGCGTGTAGGCCGGCGCATCGCAGGCCACCGGAAAGGGCAAACCCCATTCCCCGACCGTTCGGGCGGTTTTTTCTTCCTGGTCCTGGGAGACCAACAGGACCAGTTCCGGGGGCAGAGAATGTGCCTGCCACAGGTCGGAAAGCAGCGTGTTGACCAACCGGCTGGTAGGGCAATCCTTTTTGTAGAACAGAACCAGCGTTAAAGGCCGCTGCTGTAACCAGGTTTCGGAAATGATCTGGCCGGACAGCGCTTTTAATTGAAACGAGGGAAAACGTCCGGGAGCTTCCTTGCCGACTGTACTCATTGGCTTTCTTCCTTAGCGGCAAGAAAAATGTGTTTGAGCCAGTGATAGAGCAGGCGCACGCCGAAGCCGGTCGGCCCTTTGCCCCGATAGGAGCGTTGGGGCATTTCCCAGGCGGTGCCGGCAATGTCGATGTGGGCCCAGCGGGCCTTGTGAACAAACTTTTTCAGAAACAGGGCGGCGGTAATGGACCCGGCTCCCCGGCTGCTGCCGATGTTGGCCACATCGGCCACCCGGCTTTTCAGCAGTTCCTCATATTCGGACCACATGGGCAGGCTCCAGACCCGCTCTCCAGAAAGATTGCCGGCTTCTTCCAATTGCTCGATCAAGCTCCCGTCGGTACTGAAAACGCCGGCCGCCAGATGGCCCAGTGCCACCACGATGGCCCCGGTGAGCGTCGCCAGATCGATGATTACATCGGGGCTGAAATTCTTGTCCACGTAACTGAGGGCATCGGCCAGAATCAGGCGTCCCTCGGCATCGGTGTTCAAGATTTCCACCGTTTGCCCCGAATAACTGCGAATGATATCGCTGGGACGCATGGCCCGATGAGAGGGTAAATTTTCGACCAGGGGGATGGCTGCCACCAGCTTTACCGGCAACTCGGCCTGAGCGGCCATTTCCATGGCGCCCAGCACAGCGGCTGCCCCGCACATGTCGTATTTCATCTTGTCCATGTCCTTGGACGGCTTGATGGAGATGCCGCCGCTGTCGAAGGTCACCCCTTTGCCCACCAAGCCCACCGTTCCCCGGGCATCGGCCGGATTGTGCTCGATGAGCACCAGATAGGGATCGTTGGCACTACCCGAGGCAACCGCCAGAATGCAGTTTAAGCCCTCGGCTTCCAGCTCGTCGCGGTCCAGTACGCGCAACTTCCAGCCGTATTGCGGCGCCAGATTTCGCACTTCTTCTACAAAGCGGCCCGGCGTCAGCACATTGGGCGGTAAGTCGGCCAGGTGACGGACATGGTTCACCGTTCTGCCCAGCGTCAGCCCTTCGCTCAGGTAGCGTTCCAGCTCGGCAGGGGCGTCCGGCCAGACCAGGTTCACGTGGGTGATTTCGACCCCGTCCTCCTCCTGACGGTTACGTTGAAATTCTTTCATCCGATAGGTGGCCATCACCATGGCGGCCGCACTTTCGGTAAAAAAGATTTCACTATCCTTGGGCAGGGGAAGCCCCTTTTCCCAGAAAACCGAAAATTCCGGCTGGCGGCGCTCCTGAGCCACCTTCACCGTAGCCCCGAACCAGCGCCGGGCATGTTCGATGTCCCATTCCACTACCTTACCTGCTCCCAGCAACACCAGAACCGGAATCTGGTCGGTCCGGGGAAAGAGGATCAGCGTCTCTTCCAGCTTGCCCTGGAAGCTGGCCCGGTCCATGGCCGTCTCCAACCCCGGCTCCAGGGCGGCTTCCAGAAACCGCAATGATTCGGGCAGCGCCAGTTGATCCTGAAAGACGGGAACAAATAAGAGCGGGGTTTTTAGTCGGCTCAGATCGTCAGAAAAGATGCGAATTTTGAACATCTGCAATCTCCTTTCCGGCTTTTCAACCGGTACCAAATACAAACCCATGCCCCGAACCAGGTGCATGGGTCCACCAGAGCGAGGAACGGCGGCTATTAACGATTCCGCCAGGGATAGAACGGGCCTTTGTAAATTTTCTCTTTACGGCGTTTTTCCATCAGCTCCTGCTTGTAGTTCTGCCAGCTGTCCTGTTCCACCAGTTTCTGAATTTTCATCACCGCATCGATCACTGCTTCCGGTCGCGGCGGGCAGCCGGGGATGTACACGTCCACGGGCACAAACCGGTCGATGCCCTGCACCATGGTGTAGGTGTTGAAGATCCCGCCGGAACTGCAGCAGGCGCCCATGGCAATACACCACTTGGGTTCGGGCATCTGGTCCCAGATGCGCTTCAGAATGGGCAGTTCTTTAATGGATACCCGGCCAGCCACGATCATCAGATCGCACTGGCGGGGCGTAAAGCGAATGGCCTCGGCGCCGAAGCGGGCCAGATCGAAACGGGAAGCCAGCGTGGCCATCAACTCGATGGCGCAACAGGCGGTCCCAAAGGGCATCGGCCACAACGAATTCTTGCGCGCCCAGTTGGTTAATTTATCGATTCGGGTGGTAATAAAACTTTTCCCAGCCAGTTCGGTAGACATTGCAATACCCCCTTTCAGGCTCGTTTGGGATTACTCGGTCGGATGTCAATCTCGCTGATCATGGCCCGGGGATGCACCGTGACGGCGGCGTAAACGGCATGGGCCACGTCTTCCGGTTGCAGCATGTATTCCGGCAACGGTGCGGTTGGCGAGCTGGCAATCAATTCCGTATTCACCGAACCGGGGAAGACCGTGATCATTCGAATGCCGTGCTCGCGCACTTCCAGCATCAGGGAATTGGCAAATCCGCGCAGGGCGAACTTGCTGGCCACATAAATGCTGTTGTTCTTGACGAAATTTTTTGCCGCCAGCGAGGCAATATTCACAATTGTGCCGCTTTTACGCTTGATCATGGGCGGC
>RFHE01000055.1 GCA_003696445.1 Calditrichota bacterium
CCATAGCAAAGTCTTGGAATGAGGAAAGAGCCTCATAGGGGCTCCATTGTTGTAGAACAAATGCGCATTCGTCAAACCTCCTCATCCTCGTAGAGGATGCATTAAATTTCAATTCATCCCGTACAGGGATGAAGGGCACGGTTTGAATGGGTACCGTTTGCTACAATAATTCAACTTCTACGAAGTTGAAGGCAGAGGAGAATTTCAACCGGCATCGAAATTTCGGTAGCATTGCTGAATCCCCCACAGAACGAGCCTAGTAGAGGCTCCATTATTGTAGCTTGATTGCACACCAATCACACGTCCCTCAACTCGGAGAGGATGCCATATCAACCAGCGGATGCGGTTCAATAAACGGGGATTTCCGGGCGGCGCCGCGGCAGCTGCAGAAACCCGATCCCGACTCGAAACACCCGGCTGCGCAGGGTGGGCGAGGCTTCCCTCAGTGTGGACCACTCCCAGGAAATGCCTCCAAACACCTGCCAGCGGGGCAGCCGGCCTTTGCCCAGAGCCAGCGAGCCGTTGAGTTCAACCTGGCGAAAGGTGGGTTCGAACTGGTCCAGCAAAACCCGCTGGGCAAACAGGGCCTGAACAGCCAGCCTGCGGCGGGCCCGGAGGGTGGCCTCCAGTTGGTAGCCCACCTCAATACCGTTCAGGCGCCGGGCCACTGGCGGACCCAGCTCCAGGTAATTTTCTGCGCCCAATTGCCACCGGCCGACCCCCAGCTGCAGCGTGCCGCGAGCCACAAATCCCAGCGCCTGGCTTCGGGTACCGGCCTGCAGCCCCACAGCACCGTGAATCCACCGGTAGTCCTCGGAAAGGCGGTCCGCCTCATTCAAATCTAACAGCGTCGCCTGGCCGAAAATAAACTTTTGGGAAAAGCGCACCTCAGCCAGCCGGAACCGCCAGACAAATCGGCTCTGGTTGCCATCAAAGCGGACCCCACCCTCCAGGCGCATCCGGCTGATCTGGACCAGCGTGCCCTCGCCCCGGCGAACGGTGGGGAAGCGCCGCTCCAACCGCAGCGAAATTTGGTGCAGACGGCTGTGCTCAAAGCGCTGGTAAAGGCCTTCGATGAGCATGGGGGTGCGTCCCCCCAGCCCGAAGAAGAACTGGGCGGGAAGACCCACCGGGGCCAGCAGGATCAGCAAACACAGCCCGGCGCCCCATCGGCCGGACCAGGATGAAGGCGGCTTGAATTCCACTTCCAGATCACCTGCTCTCTGTTTGCGCGGGCTTCACCAGAGCAGCCAGCGCCATTCCGGCTAAAAACCAGCCCACCACCCCATCCAGAAGCTGGGAGGCCGTGTAAAGCCCGGGAAAACCGTACCAGTTCCAGTAGGGCACATGGACCGAAAACCAGCAGAACAGCGCCAGCAGCGTCACCATCAGCGTGCGCTGCCAGATGCTACCACGGATTTTCACCAGGAACACTGCCGCAACCAGGGCAGCCAGCACATCGGAGAGAAATTCGATCAAAAACTGAGACGGCGGCATGGGTTCTGCTCCCTGAGCATGGTAGAGTAAAAAGCCCCTGGGCCCACGCCGGTACTTTTCTTCCCAATCCTTCCAGGCCTGCTCACTGTTCTCGGCTTCCATATCCATCCCGGGGAAAAAGTAAAATCCGTCCCGGGCGATATGCGATTTCATCGCTGCCATCAGCGTATCCTCCGAAGGAAGCGGGGCAATTCCGAGATCACCGATCTGTAAAACCATGTGGGAGAGGGCGCCCCACAGGAACAGCACAACCCCTCCCGCCAGTGCAGCCAGTAGCACACGCTTCACGAGCCATCTCCTTTCGGTTTATTTTAATGGGATTTCGGGTTAAGGTGCAGGGCCAGTTTCCCGCCCAGATAGGCGGCCGGCAAAAACAACAGCAGGCCGATGACGGAAAACCAGAGCGGATGGGGAATCTGGACCAGCGTGGTGATGCCCCCAATCATCAGGATGCCGCCAACCGCCAGGGCCATGGTGCTGTGGTGCGAGGCAGCCAGCCAGGCGGCCAGGAACCCGCCGACCAGACTGCCCATGGCCCAGGCCAGCAGCACAAACAGCATCGCCCCGAGGGGGATCGATGCCATGGCCTGGCTGATCGCCTCCGGTGTGGACAGATCCACATCCCGGGGCAGCGGAAAAACAAAATTGCCCAGAATCTCAACCAGCCCGACAGTGAGCGCACCGACAAACATGCCCACAATGACGGCCAGAAAGTTTCGCCACATAAGTCCTCCTCAAAATAGTTTAAAGGAGGAATTTAACCAGTTGGCGGGAAAATTCAACCTGCCCGATTGAGAAATGCAAAGCAGCGTCAAGTGATGGGCATAAAAAAAAGGCTGCTCGGGAATTTACCGAGCAGCCTGACTGGGATAGACCAGACCAGTGCAACATTCAGAAAAACACCACCTTCTCATCCCGGGTTTTGGCAAAAACCCCGACAGCCGGATGGATGCCCAGCAAGTAAGGATCCTCCACATACAGGGCGGTCTGGAACTCTTTCTTCAATTCGTCATTGGCGATCAGCCGTGGCAGACCGCTGGGCTTGGCCATATTGGGCATCTCCATCACATCCACCTCGTACAAGCCGCTGTCGGTGGCCATGATGGACCGAGTGTGGTTGAAGCTGATGGCGTTGATTCGTTTTACATTGCCATCCAGCGTGTCGAACAGGAAACGATTGCCCCAGATGTCGAACTGATAGACCGTGTTGCCGATGCTGACCAGGAAGCAATCCTCGGAATTAGGCATCGTTTCCAGCAGATCCACCTTGCCCAGTTCGTTCACTTCGGGCATCAGGCTCACCTCCAGCAAGCGTTCCTTCTGTTCAATAATTTCCGGGGTGAGATGCCCAATGACCACCTCTTTGTTGTCGGTCAGACCCAGCAGCCGATCGCCGACCACAATGATGTTCCGAATGCGGGTCTTCTGCCCGTTCAGGCTAACCTGATTGGCCAGATAATAGGTCTTCTTATCCAGCGAATAAATCACATCCCAGCGCTCACGACCGTCGGTGACCTCCAGATAACGGCGGGACCGAATCTCTTCGTTAAAGGTGGTGTACAGGCCTTTCAGCAGGTTGTAAAATTTGGGATCCTCGCACATGCGGCGCACATTATCCTCAGTGCCTACAACCCGAATATGGAACAGATTCGGTCCGATAAAACGGATCTCACGGAAATGCACATCGGCCTGTTTTTCCAGACCGTCCACCCAGTTCAATTCACCTACCAGCGGATTGGTGAAAAAGGTCTGGCAGACAAAATTGGCATTCTTGTAAAACAGAGAAATGCTGCGCGCGGCTTCGTAAATTTCGGCAGTGCTCAATTCGGCAGGAAGAACGTTGGTCTGAACGCGAACATGATTGACTTGCGGGGTCCCTCTCATAATGCACCTCCTCTTGTTTTGGGTTGAACACTCAGGGCTATTTAATCAAAGATCGTTATTTTCGATCTTTTCCCAGCCAACCCCTGCCTTCCCTGGCCAAGGCTCAACCCGTCCGGTACATCAGAGAGCGACTTTTTTGTTGGAGCACTTTTTGTTACGATTTCATTTTAAGGCGAAGTTCCTAAACGGCCTGATTTTACAATTTTTTTACAAAAACAAGCGGCCCAATCTCCGGGGCCCAGCGGAGATACGGCCGCGGTTCTTCCATCTCAGAGCAATGAACTCATAACACTCTTACCCCTTCCTCGGCTCATTTTGCCCCGAGTGTTGATCTTCCGGGATCCAGTGCCTTCCATCCCTTTCCATCAACCGATCAGCGGCTTCCGGCCCCCAGCTACCGGGGGCATAGGGATGAATGGGCAGGTCCAGTTGTTCCTGCCAGGCTGCAATGATGGCATCCACAAATTCCCACGAGGCCTCCACCTCGTCCTGGCGAATGAAAAGGGTGCTGTCCCCCAGAATGGCATCCAGAATCAGCCGCTCGTAGGCCTCCGGCGGCTCGGCGTTAAACACTTTGCTGTAGCAGAATTCCATCTCCTGCGGGTGGAGGATCATCTCTGGTCCGGGTACCTTCAATCCAAAACGCAGGCGGATCCCTTCGTCCGGCTGAATACGCAGGGTTAATCGATTTGGCAAAATCTGGTCGCCTTCCACATGCCCGTGGTGCCATTCGTGCTTAAACAGCGCGAGGGGCGGTCGAGTGTACACGATATTAATTTCACTGAGCCGCATCTTAAGAGCCTTTCCCGTGCGCAAGTAAAAGGGCACGCCGGACCAGCGCCAGTTATCCACAAACAGCTTCAGGGCAACATAGGTTTCCGTACGGGATCCTTTGGCTACTCCAGGTTCATCCTGGTAGGCTGGAACCGGTTGCCCATCAATGACGCCGGCTGTGTATTGGCCGCGCACGGTGAATTTTGCTACTTGCTCGGGCGTCATGATCTGAAGGGCCTTCAGCACCTTCACTTTTTCATCCCGTACCGCTTTGTCCTGAAAAGACGCCGGCGGTTCCATAGCGGTTAGGGCCAGCAGTTGCATCAAGTGGTTCTGCACCATATCCCGAAGCGCACCGGCCTTGTCGTAGTACCCAGCTCGCCTCCCCACCGGAACTTTTTCCGCCACCGTAATCTGCACATGATCCACGTACCGGCGATTCCAGAGCGGTTCAAAAATGCTGTTGCCGAACCGAAAGGCCATGATGTTCTGGACGGTTTCCTTACCCAGATAGTGATCGATCCGAAAAACCTGTCGTTCGTCCAGGACGGTGTGGATTTTCTGATTCAGTTCCCGTGCCGACTGCAGGTCCCGCCCGAACGGCTTCTCGATGATCACCCGTGTCCAGCGCTGGGGGTCATCCACCGGGGTGATTAAACCTGCCTTGCCTAAATTAGAAATAATCGGCCAGAAGGCCTCGGGCGGTGTGGCCAAGTAATAAAGGCGACTATCGGGCAACGTTTCGCTAGCCTCGGCTGCATAGAGGCTATCCAGTTTTTCTCTCAGTTGGCGGTAATCCCCCTCCCCGCCGGGAAGGGCAATGTAATAAAGCAAGGAAAGAAAAGCCTTCAGCTCAGGTTCCCCGGGTTGCGGTTTAATCCGAGAAAATGCCCGAATCCCTTCTTCCATTTGCTGGCGAAACGCTTCATCGCTAAGTGGCCGGCGCGCCGTACCCACGATTTTCAAGGCCGGGGGCAGCAGCTTCTGTTTGTACAGCACGTACAGGGCCGGGATCAACTTGCGGCGGGTTAAGTCCCCGGACGCGCCGAAAATGACCAGGGTAATGGGCTGCACATGTTTTGGGGTGGTATGGGTCATTGTCCGTTAACTCCTCCAGTTGGCGTGAAAGTGGCCGGGCTTGTCGATCCGTTCAAAGGTGTGGGCGCCAAAGCGGTCCCGCAAGGCCTGAATCAGGTTGGCCGGCAAGCGTTCGGCGCGGTAGGCATCGTAATAGGCCAG
>RFHE01000350.1 GCA_003696445.1 Calditrichota bacterium
CCGGTGAGCCCATCCTGATGCACTTGTCTAATTTTCGGCCTGTCAAGCGCGTTTTGGACGTTGTGCGAATCGCCCACATGGTTTGCCGTCAACGACCTGTCCGTTTAATCCTTATCGGTGATGGCCCGGAAAGACCCCGTGCCGAAGCTCTGGCCCGTGAGCTTGGTATTGCCGACCGGGTCACTTTTCTGGGCAAGCAGGAGGATGTTTACCCGTTGCTGGCCATCGGCGATGTTTTCCTGATGCCCAGCGAACAGGAAAGCTTTGGTCTGGCCGCCCTGGAAGCCATGGCCTGTGGCGTGCCCTGCGTAACCAGCGATGCCGGGGGATTGGCCGAAATTATGGTGGAGGGGAAGACCGGCTTCATCGCCCGGGTAGGAGATGTTGAAACCATGGCCCGTCGCGCTGTGGAAATCCTCGCCTCGCCTGGTCGACGCCAGCAGATGGGCCGGCAGGCCCGGGAACATGCCTATCGGAATTTTCATGAAAGTAAAATTGTGCCTCAATACCTGGAACTGTATCGGCAGGTAATGGAAGCCCATCGTGACCGCATCTGACCTCCAGCCCATTCGGGAGGCACTGCTGGAAAAACGATGCCTGGTGGTGGCTCACCGGGGCTACATTGCTCGGTCAGCACTTCCGGAAAACTCTCTGGCTGCGTTCGACAGAGCCAGGGAATTCGGCGCTCACGGCGTGGAGCTGGACGTGCGCTTGAGCCGGGATTTCCAATTAGTGGTCTTTCACGATGCTTCCCTGCAAAGAATGACCGGCCTGGCCCAACGTGTAGGGGAAACCCCGGGACAGAAGATTCGTCAACTCCCTTTAATCGCTCAGGGGGAATCGACCGGGGAGCTGGTTCCCATCCTGCAACAGGTCCTTGAACAGATCGGGGGAAAGCTGTACCTGAACATCGAGCTCAAAGCGCCTGCCAGCCGGGCGGCCATGCTGGCAACGCTGGTGGCACAGGCCGTTCAGCAGGCCGGAATGCTGGACTGGGTCTGGTTTTCCAGTTTTCAACCGCTGGCCCTTTGGCACCTGAAGCGCCTCTTGCCCCGGGCGCCCGCGGGCCTGTTATTCAGCCGATGGCACCTGTTCTACCGGTTCTTGGCTCTCCGCGCCTGGGTGGATGTCCTTCATCCCTCTGTAGAATTGTTGCCCCGCGTCCACAAGCTCCAGGCCTGCAGAAAACCTCTGGTTTTCTGGACGGTTAATCTGCCCTCTCAGGTGAAACGGCTCTGCGCTCTGGGAGCTGCCGCCGTGATTACCGACGATGTCGAAATGGCGGTCCGCGCGCGGGAGCAGTGTCCGAACTCTGGATAACAAAAAGGACGGGAGAGAACGACTTGAAGAAGATGCCGCAGGAGCAGGTCAGATCCACCCAGACGGTTATCCGGGCTCGTTTTGAATCTATCCTGGATACGGTGGAAGTTCAGGACCTGGTAAATTACATCGCTCGCGATCACCATATCCGCATTATCGAAGTCGATCCCGATCTGACCAATCGGATAGCCATGGTCATGTTTGGAGGTCGGGAGGCCCACGTACTGCGCGTTTTTGGCGAAAGCCTGGATTTCTGGCAAGGGTATCAGGCCTCATCGGAAACGGCAAGCCGGGCCCGATGTAGAGCACGCATTTCGCCCCTGAGCCTTGCGCGTCTGGGTGCCGTGTACAATAGGGCGCTAAAGGTGCTCCCGGGCCCCATCCGTGCAGGTTTTCAGATCCGGCGAGCGGGTGGGCTACCGGAACCACCAGCACAGCCCTTGCCCGGAACACCTGGTAAGATGGATCTCAAAATTCTGGTCTCACCCTTTCCGGTGCTGTTTGCCATTGTTCTGGCCACAGAAGATCTGCCCTCTGTCGAAACGTTACTGGCCGCATTTACCTCCTTCCAGGGAGAGGTCTCGCAGGACATTAATCCCATGGCTCTGTATTCGCTGCGCCGCGAGTACCAATCCGTTTACCAAAAGCTATCCCGGCTCAGCACCTTGATCGACGATGTAAGTCTGACCCGGCACATACGGGTCGTCTGCCGGATCGACGATTACAGACGCTTGCCCTTGGCTACCGTTTACAGCGAATTAAATGAAATCTTTCGTCCGTTTGCCCTGCGGGTTGCCGGCTGCCAGATTCTGGGCTACCTGCCTCTGGAGGCGCTGTTGAGCTCGCTGAAGGTGCTCTATCCGGGGGATGCTCCAATCCACCGGGCACCGTTGGGCACAAAATTGGACATCCTTCTCAAGCGATTGCATCTGTCGGAAGTGGAACCCTTTGCCATGAGCCGCCAGATATTGGATTTCTTGTTGCAACCCGAATTGGTCCAGGAAATTTACGCCTCCGGGGCGAATTAGGTTGAATTTGATGAGCGTCATATTTAATTTAATACAAAACGATTAGGTTTCTCAGGAATCGTTGCGCACAATTGGTCGTGAAATGAGGTTTAGTTCTTTGGCAATAAGCCGACCGTACCAATTGTGCAGACGACTTAAAGGTTGAGGGAACCATGGTGGAAGTAAAGATCAACGGGTTGTTTCTAACCCAGTCTCAGGCCAGCGGCGTGATTTTGAAAGAAATTGATGGTGACCGGACCTTACCCATCATC
>RFHE01000056.1 GCA_003696445.1 Calditrichota bacterium
GGTAGAAAAATACCGGAAAGGTTTGTCCATTGTAGGTTCGTTTCTGGATCTCGAAGTGGCGATCGGTTAGAAAGATGTCCAGCGGCACTTCCAGCACCTTGGCCACCTCGGCTTGATTGGGCCGGTATTCCGGAATGGGGTCCACCACGCAGGCAAAGGGGGTCACCATAAAGTTGGTGATGGTGGGAAAGTCATCTGCCTCGCCGAGGATATGAATGCAGTACCCGGGAATGCCCAGTTCCTCTTCGGTTTCGCGGATGGCCGTTTCCAGCAGGCTTCGATCCTGGGGTTCGCGGGCGCCGCCGGGAAAAGAGATCTGTCCCTTGTGATGTTCCACGGTATCGGTACGCATGGTCAACAGGACGTGGGGCTCGCCCTGCCGATTTAAAAAGGGGATCAGCACGGCGGCAGGGGTAAACTCTGGCCATTGCAATTTCCGCGGCGTAGACTCAGCTAGACGGCGCTGGATCTGTTCGATGCTTTCTTTAAAATCCATCTGTTCTTTACCGGAATCCCTCGGCGACTTGTGGCAATAAAAAATCCCGGCTTTCATTCCGGGATTTGTGCTGGCGGCGGGACTCGAACCCGCACGGGCGAATGCCCACTACCCCCTCAAGATAGCGTGTCTGCCAATTCCACCACGCCAGCAACCTTTATTGTTAAAACCATCACTTCTTGGGCGAAGGTTCCCCGCTGCTTTGGTTCTGTTGCTGCGCACCGGATTTTTGGGCCGGTTGAGCGGAGGGCTGCCCCTCGGTTCCCGGAAGCGCCTCCGGTAATACCGGCACGTTGCTATCCATTTTTTGAATTTCCTGCTGAATCTTGCTGGTCTGAGCCCGCCGATGGGTACCGGCGATATTGATAAGAATGCTTAAAATAATAAAGGAAATTCCCAGCACCACGGTGGCTTTTTGTAAAAATGAGGCAGCATGTCGCGGGCCAAATACGGAGGCTCCACCCATTCCGCCAAACGAACTGGCCAAACCACCGCCCTTACTGGATTGCATCAAAATGGCTACTACCATGAGAATGCAATTCAAGATGAATAAAATGACCAGAAACGTGTAAAGCATGAGCTCTGTTCTCCTCGAAACGCTTTTTTACTTGTTAAACTCTGTCCAGCAATAGATCGGGACATGTGAACTGAAAAATTTAATCTCTGGATGAAAGTTTTTCAACTTGGTTTTAAATTATCCGTTTCCGGCCGGCGGTCCGGAAACGAGGCTTAAAAAAGCTTGACAATTACAGTAACGGCAAAAAATTCAAAAGGAGAGAACAGGATGAATCAGAAAACAGCCAAATTACTCCATCGCTATGCCAGCCATAGCGGGCAAAATGTAAAAGAGTTAAAGAAGTGGTGGCTGAGTTTAAACCATATGGAGCGGGCGCGAGAACGTCAGCGGATGCTGGAAGAGCTGGGGCAGGAAACGTCCGAGGCGGCAGAAAGCGAAGAAAATGCACAATAGTGTGTGAATAGGAATGTCCCTGTGGTGAACTGCAAACGGCAGCAGTCCCCCCCAGCGTTTTTCGGGGGGGCTCCGCTTTTCGTATTTAAGTATCGGCCCGCGTTTGCTCTTTTGCTGGCTTGCTTCCTGTTCGGTTGGAGTCCGGGGCCATCGCGCCAGTCGGTCAATGCCCAGGAGAGCAAAAGCAAGGTTCAGTGGAATTTTCTCCGTGCCTTTCGAGGGGAAACCTCAGCAACTGGACTTTTGCGCCAGGCGGTGGCCCTGGACCTGGATTCGGAGGGCAGCGTTTACGTGGTAGATCGGGCCCTCAATCGCCTGCTGAAATTTTCCAGCGACGGAGAGCTGATACGGGAAGTGGGCGGCTTCGGCCGCGAGGCCGATCAGTTCGACGATCCCCGCGATGTGGATGCCCACAACACGCTCAATGTGTTCGTGGCGGATTTTAATAACAATCGGGTCGTTCGCCTGGACCGCAACCTCAATTTTATTAGCGACGTCCGCGGCGACCAGATCGCCGACCTGCCTTTCGAGCAGGTGCTCAGCGTGTCCATTTCCACCCAGTACGACATTTTCCTGCTGGAGAATGTGAACAAGCAGATCATTAAGCTCAATCGGCAGCTGGCGCCGGTAGCCGTTTTTGGGGGTATTCAGGAAACCTTCGGGCAATTGCTGGAGCCGGTCCAGATTAACCTTCAGGAAAACCAGCGGCTGTTTGTTTCCGATGCCGGACAGAGTGCGGTACTCGTGTTCGACTACCTGGGCAATTATCTGGAGTCGGTCCAGTTGCCCGGTCTCAGCGCACCGGCGGGTCTTTACTGGGGACAGGACCAGCACCTCTACGTGGTGGACAGCGCCGATGATGAGTTGTGGATCCTGGACAAGACGTTGCGTCCCCTCTACCACCTGATGGTCCCGCCTCCCGCCCACAGCCTGCTGGATGTGGCCGTGCGCTTCGACAAAACCACCGGAAAACGGACCCTGTATCTGCTCTCGCCGGGGGCCTGCTGGGTGGCCGAAGTTAAAAATTTTTGAGCCCGCAACCCATCCCAGTGTAAATCCCCCTCCGGGAAAACCAGCCACATTTTGCCCAGAACATTGCCTGCAAGCCGGGGCAGTGGTAAACTCATGCCATCACAGAGAAGCGAGGAGGCTGAATCATGCTGAAAAACCTGGGTGTGGGTACGCTGGCGGTGTTTGTGCTCTGGGAGGTGCTGGATTTTGTTCTCCATGGAATCGTTCTGGCCGGCCTTTACAGCCAGACCGGCTCACTCATGCGGCCCCCGGAAGAGGTTAAAATGATCCTGCTGGTAGCCGTGGTCTTCATCAGTGCGTTTGCTTTTACCTACATTTACGTGCGATTTGTCCAGCCGCACACCGTGCAGCGAGCAATCCAGTACGGATTGATGTTCGGGGTGGCCGTAGGGGTCGGGATGGGCTATGGCACCTACGCGACGCAGCCTATTCCCTACATGTTGGCTCTGGGCTGGTTTCTGGGCACCATTATCGAGGCCGTCCTTGCAGGTCTTCTGCTGGGATTGATCATTCGGGATTAGCCGGCTGACAGCGGAAAGGGTTTTCCCGTCTCTGGTTTTACGCTCGATTTTGGCTTACATTTAGCTCTGTTCGCCAGGGCGGCAGAAGGCCCGCCGGCTTGAAGGAAGGGAAAACAGAGCGTTCAGAGCCATCGACCATGTTGAAATACCTGCATATTCGCCATTTTGCTCTGGCCGAAGACCTGAGCGTGGAATTTGAGAAGGGTCTCAACATCCTGACTGGAGAGACCGGTGCGGGGAAGTCCATCCTGGTAGGCGCACTGAATGCTGTGGTGGGCGGACGAGTGTATGCCGAGGTGGTGCGGACGGGATTTCCCAGGGCCACGGTGGAAGCCGTCTTCGACCTCAACCGGCTGCCAGAGTTGAAGCGCTGGTTAGAGGAAAAAGGGCTGGCCTGCGGTGACGAGCTGCTGATCCGCCGGGAAATTTCCCAGAAGGGCGGGACCCGGGCCTTCGTCAACGATTCGGTGGTGAGCATTTCCCTGCTTGCCGAACTGGGCGATCGACTGGTCGATATTCACGGCCAGCACGAGCACCAGAGCCTGTTGCGCAGCGAAACCCACCGCTACTACCTGGATGCCCTGGGACGGCTGGAAGGAGAGCTGGAAAACCTGGCCTCCCTGTACCGGCAAACGCGGGAGGCCGAAAAGGCCCTGGCAGATCTGACCCGCAGGCAACGAGAACTGGAAGAAAAATACGAGCTTTACCAGTTTCAGTTAAACGAGATTGAGTCCGCGGGCCTGCAGCCTGGCGAAGAGGCGTCCCTGCAGGAGGAACGGCGCCGGCTGGTGAATTTTGAGAAGCTGTTTGAACTGACCGCCCGCCTGGAGCAGTACTTTGCTGGCGAAGAGGTCAACCTGCTGGCCCTGCTGGCTGCAGCGGGCAAGGATCTGCAGGAGCTGGCCCGTTACGCGACCGAGCTGGCGCCATTGGCCGGAGAATTTGAATCGGCTCGCATCATTGCCGAGGAAACCCACCGAGCGGTAACCGAATTTCAAAATCAACTGGAATTCGATCCCCGACGGCTGGAGCAAATCGAGGCGCGCCTGAGCCAGATCCAACTGCTGAAGAAAAAATACGGCGCGACCGTTGAGGAGGTCCTCGGCTATCTGGAAACGCTGCGGCAGAAGCTGCACCTGCGGGAAAATTTCGATCTGGAACTGGCCCGCCTGCGCAAAAGTTTCGATGCCCTGCGAAGCCGGTTCTCCGAGCAGGTGCTGGCCCTCTCCGAAGCCCGCCGCAGCGCGGCCCGACAGCTGGAGGAAGCGGTCATGGCCGAACTGGCCCGCCTGGGCATGCCCAGAACCCGCTTTAAAGTGCAGTTGGACTGGAAGGAAGACCCTGAAGGGCTCTTTGTTTACCAGGGCAAAACCTACGCCGCCGATGCCCAGGGTGCCGATGTGGTGGAATTCTTCATTTCGCCCAATCCAGGCGAGGATTTCAAGCCACTGAATAAGATTGCCTCCGGTGGGGAAATTTCCCGCATCATGCTGGCGCTAAAACGGATTCTGGCCCGGGTGGATCGGGTGCCGACGCTGGTTTTCGACGAGATCGACATCGGGGTTTCCGGGCGCATTGCTCAGGCCGTGGGGCGCAGCATTGCCGAACTGGCCGGCTCCCATCAGGTGATCTGCATTACCCATCTGCCCCAGATTGCGGCCTGTGGCAGGCACCATTTTGTGGTCAGCAAATCGGTGAGCGATGGACGGACCTACACCCGGGTCACCCGTTTGAGCAGAGAAGAACAGGTGGAAGAAATTGCCCGCCTGATGAGCGGGGAGCAGGTGACCGAGCCGGCGCTGGCCAGTGCCCGGCGGCTCATCGAAGAGAGTCGCCTGCAAACCGTGCCCGGCGAATCAGATCAATAGACGCGAAAAAATACGAGTGGTACATCCATGGACAAATTTGTAGTGGAAGGCGGCTATCCTCTGGAAGGGGAAGTGGAGGTCAGCGGCTCGAAGAATGCGGCCCTGCCCATCATGGCGGCAACCCTGCTGGCTCCCGGCAAATACCGGATTTTTAACGTGCCTCGGCTGCGTGACGTGCGCACCATGGCTCACTTGCTCCGGATAATCGGGGCAAAGGTCGATATTGCGGATCATACGCTGGAAATCGATACCACTCTGGCCGACTTTCCCGAGGCCCCCTACGAGCTGGTTCGAACCATGCGGGCTTCCATTTACGTGCTCGGACCGCTGCTGGCCCGCTTCGGGCGGGCGCGGGTGTCTCTGCCCGGCGGCTGTGCCTGGGGACCGCGGCCGGTGGACCTGCACATCAAGGGAATGCAAAAGCTGGGGGCGGAGATCGATCTGGATTACGGTTACATCAATGCACGCTCCAAACAACTGACCGGCGCGCATATTGCTCTGGATGTCGCCAGTGTCGGGGCGACCGGAAACATCATGATGGCTGCCACGCTGGCCGAAGGTACCACGGTCATCGAAAATGCCGCCATGGAGCCGGAAATCGTCAACCTGGGCGAATTTCTGCAAAAGATGGGGGCACGGATTCACGGCCTGGGTACACGCCGGATTTCCATCGAAGGAGTGCCCGGCCTTCGCCCGGCCAATTTCGAAGTGATTCCCGACCGCATCGAGGCGGGAACCTTTCTGGTGGCCGGTCTGATTACCGGCGGCCGGATTACCCTGCGGCAGGCGCAACCAGAACACTTGAGCGAGGTGCTCAGCAAGCTGGAGGAGGCCGGCGCGCAGCTGAGCATCGACGGTTCGACGATCCACCTGAAAGCCAATCGTCCCATTCGAGCTACCCACGTCACCACGGCGGTCTATCCGGGCTTTCCCACAGACATGCAGGCCCAGTGGATTGCTCTGATGAGTCTGGCCGACGGCAGCAGCGTTGTCACCGACGCCATCTTCCCGGACCGGTTTACCCATGTGCCGGAATTGAACCGTTTCGGCGCCGATATTGTAGTGAAGAATAATTCCGCGTTTATTCGCGGCGTTTCCGCCCTGAAGGGAGCACCGGTCACCAGCACCGATCTACGGGCCAGTGCCAGTCTGGTGCTGGCTGCCCTGGCAGCCGAAGGCCATAGCGAGGTGTACCGCGTGTACCACATCGACCGGGGCTACGAGCGCATCGAAGAAAAATTACAGAAACTGGGCGCCCGCATTCGACGGGAGGCGTCTGAATTGCCTTACTGAGGCCTATCCTGCCCGGTCTCCTTCCGCCAGCGTTTCAGCATCTTCAACCAGAGGCGTGCGCTCTGTGCGTTGTAGCGAAAACGTCCCCCGGGAAGCAGGTGTTGAAGGGTATCCGGGAAATGCTGCGCGAGCCAGGATTTGAAGACCAGAAAAGCTGGCAGGCCGGCATTCCGGCTGGCTTCGTCTAGCGGGGCTACGGCCGTGAGGGCAATTTTGCCGCCGCGAAGGACAAATCGGGTGCCGGGCCGGTATCGCACCGAATCCACCCCCAGGGCCTGAAAAAAGGCGTTTTTTTCCACAATAGCATCCACGACAATTGTGTCCCCTTTCTGATGGATGCCACCCATCCACAGGCGGCTGTCAAGCTCTCGATCCCATTCCAGCAACGCCCGCAGTGCCTCCCGCCCCACAATGGGAGTTTGACCGGGTAGGAAGAAGCGCGTGTCCGCCGTGTGAAGATCCAGTAAAGCTTCGATCTGGTGGGTTCTGTGCAGCGCCAGGTAACGAGCCATAAACCGATCTGGCGGGAGCGACCGATGGCAATTCAGCAGAATACCGGTCAGGCAGCTCAGGACTGCCAGACTGTAAGAGAGGTTCCATCTCATCCCGGCCTCTGGTCAGGAGGTTGCTGTGAGGCGAATGAGGTAAATTGGAGCAATCTGGCCAGGACCATCACGCTCAGGCAACCTATGAGGTTGTACCAGAGGAAGGACATGCCGGTGAAGGCGAAGGCCAGAAACACCAGCCCCTGGGCGATGAGGGCGGCCAGAAAGGTGGCCCTTCCGCCCACGGCGCGCATGAAAAAGGCCACGCAAAAAATGCCCAGAATGGTGCCGTAAAAGAGCGAGCCGACCACGTTAACCGCCTCGATTAACGACCCCAGCCGGCTGGCAAACTGGGCCAGAACGATGGCGTAAGCGCCCCAAAGAACCGTGGCCCACCGGGAGACCCGTACCAGCGTTTTCTCGTCGGCCGACGTTCGGTAAAAGCGCCGGTAAAAATCCACCACGGTGGTCGAGGCCAGGGCGTTGAGTTCCGAGGCGGTGGAGGACATGGAAGCGGCGATGATGGCGGCAATGATCAAGCCCACCACCCCGGGCGGCAAATAATCCAGCACGAAGCGCAGGAAGACAAAATTGGCGTCGTTGGGATCCAGCAGCGGGTCGCTTTTTTTCAGGACGGTGATGGCCTCTGCACGCACCTGTTCCAGTTGTGTTTCCAGCTGCTCCAGCTGACTACGGAGCAGAGCCAGTTGCGCCTGATCGTTCCGCTGGAGCGCCTGCTGAAACTGCAGCAATCGGCGGGCCCGGGTTTGTTGCAGGGACAAAAAGCGCCCTTCCACCTGCTTGAATTCGGCACGGTAGGGACTCTCCCGCACCGCTTTTAATTCTGCCGTGTTAAAAAAAATGGGCCGGGAATGAAACTGGTAAAAAACGAACACCAGCACGCCCAGGGAGAGCACGAAAAATTGCATGGGAATTTTCAGCAGGCCATTGGCCAGCAGGGCCATCCGGCTGTGGGTCACCGAACGGCCGGTCAGATAGCGTTGCACCTGGGACTGGTCGGTGCCAAAGTAAGAAAGCTGAAGGAAGAAACCGCCCAGCAACCCGGACCACAGGGTGTAGCGATTGTTGGGGTCAAAGGAAAAATCGATGGCCTTCAGCCGGCCCAGTTTGCCGGCAATGTGGGCGGCCTCCCAGAGCCCAACCGGTTCCGGCAAACGTGAAAGGGCAATGTAAAAGGCCAGTCCAAAGGCAACAAAGATGATCAGCATCTGCAGCAGATGGGTGAAATTTACCGAGCGGGTGCCACCGGCCGTGGTGTAGATCACCACCATGCCGCCCACCAGCAGGTTGGTCCAGTACAGGTTCCAGCCCAGGATGGTGGACAGAATAATGGCCGGCGCAAAGATGGTCAGTCCCGCCGCCAGGCCGCGCTGCAGCAGGAAGAGCAGGGCGGCCAGTGAACGGGTCCGCGCATCGAAACGGTGTTCCAGGTACTGGTAGGCGGTGTAGATGCGCAATCGGTGGTACAGGGGTACGGCTACGGCCGACAGGACGATCATGGCCAGGGGCA
>RFHE01000351.1 GCA_003696445.1 Calditrichota bacterium
GAGGCGGAGCGGCTGGCTGCTCAGGTGGACGTGGTGGTTGTGGCCCTGGGTGAGCCGGCCTACTGCGAAACGCCGGGAAACATCCATGACCTGCGCTTGCCCGAGGCTCAACTGGAGCTGGTCCGGCGCGTTGCCAAAACGGGGACTCCTGTGGTCCTTGTGCTGCTGGAGGGACGCCCCAGGATTATTACACCCATCGTCCATCAGGTGCAGGCCATTCTGGTTGGCTTTTTGCCCGGGCCGCAAGGCGCGCCGGCAATCGCCGAGATCCTGGCCGGGCAGGTGAATCCCTCCGGGCGATTGCCGATCACCTACCCGAAATACGCCAATACCCTGGTCTGTTACGATTACAAATCCATCGAAGCAGACGATACGACCAAAATTGCTTACTTGTATCCCTTCGGTCACGGCCTCAGCTACACGCGTTTCGAATACAGCAATCTCCAGGTAACACCGGCACATGCTGCCGCCGGAGACCCGGTGACCGTCCAGGTGCAGGTGAAAAACAGCGGCAGCCGCCCCGGCCGCCATGTGGTCGAACTCTACCTGCGCGATGTCATCCGTTCGGTAACCCCGCCCGTACGCCGGCTGAAACGGTTTGCTGATGTGCAACTGAAGCCCGGAGAGAGCAAAATTGTCCAGTTTCAATTGAGCCTGGAAGACTTTACGTTTATCGGGCGGGACAACCAACCTGTGCTGGAGCCGGGCGCGTTCGAATTTCTGGTCGGCCCGCTTAAGGCACGGTTCGAACTGGAAGTGCCCGCCACTAAATCCTCATATTAACTTTTTCCAGCCAACACTGGAATATTTTGTTGCGATTGTGGTAGATTTGGGCCTGCCCGGTCTTCGCCTGCCGGGTAAAGACGGGACATAGCATGAGGAGTGTGGCATGAATTTTTCGCTGGGTTTTGCAGACGGAGCGGTAATCGCCCTCTACTTTCTGGCTGTGTTTGCCATCGCCTGGTGGGCCACCAGAAACGAGCCCCGGGTACGCCAGACGTCTGCCGGCTACTTTCTGGCCGGCCGTAATGTGGGCTGGTTTGTGGTGGGCGCTTCCCTGTTCGCCTCGAATATCGGCTCGGAACATCTCATCGGCCTGGCCGGATCGGGATTTAAAGGTGGGGTAGCAGTGGGTCAGTTCGAAATCCTCGCTTCGCTCATTCTGCTCATCCTGGGCTGGGTGTTCGTGCCGTTCTATCTGCGTAGCGGGGTATTCACCATGCCCGAATTTCTGGAGCGGCGCTATTCCTCCGGTGCGCGAGCCTATCTTTCCTGGGTCTCCATTCTCAGTTACGTGCTGACCAAAATTTCGGTCACCATTGCCGCGGGCGGCATTGTGTTCGAGGCGGTGGGGATTAACTTCTGGGTGGGGGCCATTGTGGTGGTGCTGGCCACCGGCCTTTACACCATTTTTGGCGGCCTGCGGGCGGTGGTTTACACCGACATGCTGCAGATGTTTGTCCTCATCGGCGGCTCGGTGACGGTCACCCTGATCGGGCTGGTGCAGATTGGTGGCTGGGGCGCGCTGAAGGCAGCCGCTGGAAGCAGCTTCTTCGACCTGTGGCAGCCGATCAGCCATCCTGAATTCCCCTGGACGGGCATCATCCTGGGTGCGCCCATTCTGGGAGTGTGGTACTGGTGCACCGATCAATTCATTGTCCAGCGGGTGCTTTCGGCTAAAAACGAGGATCATGCCCGCCGCGGTAGCATTTTCGGCGGCTTCCTGAAGGTGTTGCCACTGTTTATTTTTGTCATACCCGGCATTGTGGCTTACGTGCTGGCCAGCAGTGGAAAAGTTCAGGTCAACAATCCAGATCAGGCATTGCCGGCCCTGATCGGCGCCCTGCTGCCTGTAGGATTACGCGGCCTGGTCATTGCCGGATTGCTGGCCGCCCTGATGAGTTCGCTCTCCTCGGTGTTTAATTCCTGCTCTACCCTGATCACCATCGACATTTACCAAAAACTGCATCCGGAGGCCAGCGAGCGACAACTGGTGTGGGTGGGGCAAATCGCCACCGCAGCCCTGGTGGCCTTTGGCCTGGCCTGGATTCCCATCATGCGCGGCCTGGGTCAGCTTTACGTCTATTTGCAAAGCGTTCAGGCCTACATCTCGCCGCCCATTGCGGCGGTGTTTTTGCTCGGGGTGTTCTGGAAAAGGCTCAATGCCCGCGGGGCCATGGCGGCCCTGCTCAGCGGTTTTGTGCTGGGGATGGCCCGCCTAATCCTGGAGATTAACAAAGCACACCTCCACGGGCTCTGGGCTGCTTATGCGGGCATTAACTTCCTGCATTTTGCCGCCATCCTGTTCGTGGTTTGTTGCGCCATCCTGGTGCTGGCCAGCCTCACCGCTCCGCCGCCGCCGGCGGAAAAGATTGCCGGGCTAACTTACGAAACCGCCCACGCGGCCGAAAGCGACGATCCGCACTGGCGGCGCCAGGACGCCCTGCTTTCCATCCTGCTGGCAGCCATCGTGGCAGCGGTGTGGATTTATTTTTCCGGCTGAAGGAAATCCCCCCGATATCGGGATGCCGCTCGGGCCCGGCAAACCCGGTGCATTTCGCCAGCCGGGCAGGCTGCCCCGCAGCAAGGCCTGCTGAATGGTCAGATGAACCATTCCTACCCCCCCTGCCTCTGCGGCTAAAAATTTTTTAAATAGGCCACCGATCTGGGCCGCGACCCGTTTAAACCCGCCACGGCTGGCTACCTCCGGTGGGTCTTACCGGGAAAACAGGGTTTTACCGCCTCCGCCTGTCCAGCCTATCTCCTTCACCGGCCAGGGAGGAATCTGTTCTACCTGATTCAACCGTGATTGACGCCTTAACGCAGGCAAGCCGGCCTGCTTCCCGCGCGCCGTTTCTTTTCCTCGTTGGCAGCTGCCCGGACGGGCTGTAAATTTGCCTTCCGTTCATTTGACGTGATGGAGGACCCATGAGCGAGAATGGATTTGTTCGCAGCCAAGTAAATAAAGGGATTGGCGAGGTACGCTTTTACCACCCCAAGAAAAATTCCCTGCCCGGGCATTTGCTGAAAGCCCTGGCGGAACAGATTCACCAGCTGGGCCAGAACCCGGATGCCCGAGTCATTCTGTTGCGCAGCGAAGGCGACGGGCCCTTCTGTGCGGGGGCGTCCTTCGACGAATTGCTGGCGGTGGATTCACCGGAAAGCGGGCGGGAGTTTTTCATGGGCTTTGCCCGGGTGATTCTGGCCATGATTCGAGCCCCCAAATTTGTTCTGGTGCGCGTTCAGGGCAAAGCGGTGGGAGGCGGTGTGGGGTTGATTGCCGCGGCCGATTACGCCCTGGCTACCGATCAGGCGGCTTTGAAGCTCAGCGAGCTGGCCCTGGGCATCGGGCCGTTTGTCATTGGGCCGGTGGTGGAGCGCAAGGTGGGTACCGGTGCCTTTGCCGCCATGGGCATCGACACCGAATGGCGAAGCGCCCAGTGGGCCGCTCAGATGGGGCTGTACGCGCAGACTTTTCCTTTGGTGGCAGAGCTGGACGAGGCGGTGAGCTCGCTGGCCGCTCGATTGGCCGAAAGCAGCCCCCTGGCCATGGCTCAGCTTAAACAGATCTTCTGGCAGGACACCGAGCGCTGGGAGCAATTGCTGGCCGAACGCGCCCAGATCAGCGGCCGATTGATTCTTTCCCCGTTTTCCCGGCAGGTCCTCCAGAAGCTGAAGAAAAAATAATCCCCTGGGCCCCGTTGCTCCGGGCCAACGGTACCCGCGTTTCAAAAAAACGCGCCCGGTTTCTCCAAAAGCAAAATCAATCTCTTTCCAAACAATTGCATCTCAAAGTCCACAAGAGATGCGTGCTCGCAGCTGGATTGCTCAACCAAGGGAAGTACATTTCACAGGGGAATCGATGCCGGATTCCTTGATTGGTAGAATTCTGCACTCCTTCGCCCCACCGCCTGGCAAAAGGCGGGACCGCTGGGTGAGCTGATTCTGGCCCGGTACCAGCGAAAAAGTTGTAGAAAAATACAGCGTTCCCGAGCTCTGGACAGCCCGAACCCTCTGCTTAAAATTATTTTTATTTTTCAAAAAACTTGACTTGAGTTATTTAATGAAAGTTCTTTTTTCAGTACCTTTGTCGTGAGAAATTGAACGTCAAGCTTGTTTAGCAAGGCAGATTTTTCAGGTCGGACATTCAGGCGGTTATGCGCGTTTTATCCCGCTGGCGTTTCTGGGTTTCAGTGAACCCATTCTACTGGCTGGGCCTGCTGCTGGTGACGTGCACGTTGAGCATCCTGGCCGCTCATTTTCATTGGCTCCCCTGGCAGAAGTTTATCCTTCACGAAAAGGCTGAATTACAGGCTGCGTCTTCAAACAAGTTCGTTTACCACGATTTCGACCACGATGGACTCAGCGAACTGTTTCGACTAAAATTACCCGGGGAGGGGGATTACGAACCGGCCGTGGTTGTGCATGCCTACAACGGTGGGCTCATCGACCAGTGGAATTTTGCCGAACCCATTCTCCTTGATCGAATCTTTTTCGGAGACTATGACGGGGACAATGCGGATGAGGTGTTTGTCCTGACCCGGGCCAGGGATTCGTTGTTCTTATACGCATTTTCCCCGAGCCAGCCCGGAGAATTTGTTCTGTACCGCCAGTTTTTGCTCCGCGCACCCCGGCCCAATCCACATCCGGCCGGCCAGTGGGACATCCAGCATACCGGTGCGGTGCTTGCGGACCGAGATGGCGATGGATTCAAGGAAATCTACCTCTGCCTGCAGGCCGGTTTCAGCCGTTATCCGCGAGGAATTTACTGTTTCGATATCCATCGCCAAAAAATGGTTGCCTCCAGCGCCAGTGGGGAAGCCTACTTTGCTGATTTACTGGCGGCCGATCTGGATGGCGACGGCGCCCCGGAAATCCTGCCCCTGCATGCCAGTTCCCCGGGCAATTCAGACGCCTCGCGCACCGCTTTTAGCGATCACGACGCCTGGGTAATGGTCTTCGATCGCAATCTGAAATTTCTGTTTCCGCCGGTCCGCTTCCCGCACATGGGTTCCAGCCTGCATATCGCGCCGGTCTGGCAGCACGGAGAGGCGGTGCTTCTGGTGGTGCACAATTACACCGGCTATCTCAATATTTCGCCTTCACTCAGGGTGATCGATTTAACCGGAAAGCAACTGGTGCGCCGGTCCCTTGACGAGGGCCATTATTGGCAGATTTACACGGATAACAGCCAGACCCGTGCCCTGTTGATCTCCCCGGGTGGGGAGCTCTCCCTGATTTCCCCGGATTTAACGGTGGTGAAAACGCTTCCCTTCGCCGCCCCTTTCTTAAAGGTTGATTTGCGTGGCGATTTGAATGGGGATCGCCTGCCAGAACTGATCGGCCCCAGCCGGGAAGGCTACATTCAAATAATTGACGGCGCACTTCAGGGAACGATTCGTTCCAGGAATCTCCTGAAGAATCTGGCAACAAGAACCCTCTCTGTTAAACAAGAAGGCGATGGGCGGGCACAGCTGATGGTCTGGGCTCCCGGAGAATTTTACTCGATGGTTTATGCGCGCAATCCTTTTTACCCCTTCCGCTGGCCCCTGCTCATTGCGCTGATGGCCCTGCTGTTCTATCTGAGTCGCGTGCCGGTGGACGGTCTCCTGCGGGTGCTTCGCCTGCGCCTGCTGGCCCGCAAAATGTTCGACACCGGCTGGCAACAGGGTATCCTGTTCGACCATCTGGGAAGGGTGTGCCAGGTGTCCCCGGGGGTGGAAAAAGAACTGGCCCTGGGCAAACGGATTGAAGCAGGTGACGATGTGGAAACCGTATTCGCCGGCCGAACCGACTTGCTCGGCTTCGTACTCGCAGGGTGGCAGCACCCGCAGCCGGCTGAAATGCAGCTTGGAGAAAAGCCGCTGCGCCTGCAGCGCCTGCCTCTCGGCCTGACTCGAATGCTGAAACTGGGGGTGCTTCTCAGCCTCAAAAGCGAGCAGGCCGAAGGCGATATTGGAAGTTTCTACCGCGAATGGAGCCGCACCGTCCAGAAGCTGGCCCATGACATTAAAACACCCATGTCGGCCATTCAATTGAATCTGCAAACCCTGAAATGGAAACTGGAAGCGCAGGCACCGGACCTGATGCCGATCCTGCAGGAGGACTTCAGCCTGATTTCGGAAGAGCTTCATCGGGTCCGTGAACTGACCAAAAATTTCCTCAAATTTACCAATCTGGAGGCGCCGCGTTTCGAACCGATTCATCTACCCGGGCTGCTTTCGGAAGCCCTGCAACAGTTTCAGGGCTTTTTGAATGAGCATCTGCGGGTGGACCTGGAACTCGGTTGTGATCAGGAATGGATTGCCGGCGATCCGGAACAGTTGAAAATGCTATTTCACATTCTCATTGAGAATGCCATCGACGCCATGGAAGGCCGGGGGCGTATTTTGATTACAAGCGATTGTAGCGAGGACCTGGAACTTCCCGGTCGCCAGTTTGTCGAGATCGAAGTGGCCGACACCGGTCCGGGCATTCCACCCGAGGTGTTGCCGCGGGTATTTGAGCCCTATTTTACCACCAAAGCAGATGGGCTTGGCCTTGGCCTGGCCCTGGCCAGAAAAATCGTCCAAGACCACGGTGGCCAGATCAGCATTTACACCCGGAAGGGTTTCTCCACTGTGGTGAGAGTTCGTTTGCCGGTAAAACAGAACATTGCCCGTGAAGATGTCGCGAATCTTGGCCGTTGACGACGATCCCGCATTTCTGAAAGCGCTGAAGAACTTTTTCCAGCAGCTGGAAATTGACCTAGAGCCGGTAACCCATCCCGAAGAGGCGCTTCTCCGGTTGCAGGAACAGGATTACGATTGCGTGCTGTTGGATGTTCGCATTCCCGGCGTGGAAGGGCTGAGTCTGTTGAAGGCCATTCTGCGCCAGGCCCCCCGGGTGCCGGTGATCATGGTTTCCGGGCAAAGCAACATCCAGACGGCGGTGGAGGCGCTACGGGAGGGGGCCTACGATTTTGTGGAAAAGCCGCTGGATCCGGAGCGTTTTCGCCTGGCGGTTAACCATGCCCTGGAGAAGGGGCGCTGGGAGCGGGAGCGCCTGGCCCTGATCCGGCGGCTGGGGGAAACTTACCCCATTGTGGGGGAGAGCGAGCCGTTAAAGCGGGTTCTTCAACAGATTGAACGGGTAGCGCCCACGCCGGCCAAGGTGCTGATTACCGGGGAAACCGGGACCGGCAAGGAACTGGTGGCCCGGGCGATTCATTTTTACAGTCCGCGGGCCAGCGCACCCTTCGTCAAAGTGAACTGTGCCGCCATTCCTGCTGAGCTGCTGGAGAGCGAATTGTTCGGGTATCGCAAGGGTGCCTTTACCGGAGCCACCCGGGATTACAAGGGGAAATTTCTGGCCGCTGACGGTGGCACGCTCTTTCTGGACGAAATCGGCGAGCTCCCATTGGCCCTGCAGGCCAAACTCCTGCAGGCGCTGCAGGATGGCACCATCGATGTGGTGGGCGAGAACCTCCCCCGACACGTGGATGTCCGTATTGTGGCCGCCACCAATCGGGAACTGGAGGCGATGGTTCAGGAGGGCCGCTTTCGGGCCGACCTGTACCACCGGCTCAGGGTGGTGGAAATTCACATC
>RFHE01000352.1 GCA_003696445.1 Calditrichota bacterium
TGTTTCAAAAAATCAAGTCGGCCCAGGAGGAGTGGCAATCCACCTTCGATGCCGTTCCCATCGCCCTGGCCGTGCTCAACGAGCGCTTCCAGGTGGTGCAGATCAATCGCGAGTTCCGCCGCTGGTTTTCGGTAAGCTCCGAAGAGGAGTTAAAAAACACCAGCCAGTTGCCCATCCCGTTGTTCCAGAATCTCTCCAAGCAGGCTGAGCCGATTGATCGCTGGATCAGGGAAATTCAAACCCCACAGGAATGGACCGACAGGGAAACCGGCCGCGTCTTCGTCCAGGTCTTCACCCCCCTCTTCGAAGGCAAAACGTTCATCGGAGGCATCCTCACCATCCGGGATATCAGTGAGGAAAGAAAAAAGGACGAACACATTCGCTACCTGTCCCGCTTCCCGGAGATCAATCCCAATCTGGTGATGAGTTTGAAGATGGATGGGACGGTCGTGTACATGAACCCCAGCAGCTTGCGCTTGCTGGTGGAACATCACGACAGGTTCCAGGATGAGGCCCAATTGGTACCCGAGGAAATTTTGGAACGGATGCGTTCCGGTCAATTAAAGCGGGGCGAACCCTTTGAATGCCTGCACAAAATTGAGGAGCAGGTATTTCAAATGATCGCCTATCTGCCCGAGGAAGATGACAACGTTTACGTTTACGGCATCGAGATCACCGATCGGCTGAAGCTGCAACAGCAGCTCATTCAAACCGAGCGGGTCCGGGCCATGGGCGAGGTGGCTGCCGGCGTGGCCCACGACTTCAACAATTTGCTGACCACCATTCTCGGGCGCACCCAGCTGTTGTTGCTGCGCGCCGAGGATCCCCATACGGAAGAGGAATTGCGCATCATCGAAAAAGCCGCCCGGGACGGCAGTCAGATCGTCAAGCGGATGCAGGAGATTACCCGCCAGCGCCGGGAATCGAACTTCCAGCCCTGCTACCTGACCGAAATCCTGCGGGATAGCCTGATGTTTGCCACCCAGAAGATGAAGCTGGCCACCCAGGTCAAAGGGCGCTCCATTCAGCTAAAAGTAGATCTGGACGACTCGCTGGTGGTTTACGGCAATCCCATCGAGTTGAAGGAGGTGTTCACCAACCTGTTCTTTAACGCCTACGATGCCATGCCCACCGGTGGCGAGCTGGTGGTAAAAACCAGCCAGCTGGATTCCAACCGGGTGCGGGTCACCATTCAGGACAGCGGCGTGGGCATTCCCCCGGAGCTGCAGCGCCGGATTTTCGAGCCCTACTTCACCACCAAGGGCGAGCGGGGGACCGGCTTGGGCCTAAGCCTGGTGTACAACATCGTCACCGCCCATCACGGCAGCATTGCCGTGGAAAGCGAGCCGGGCCGAGGCACCACCTTTTTTGTCGATCTACCCATCTCCCGGAAGAAGCCCAAACCGCGGGAAACAGACAGTGGGCCTGCCCCCCGGGCAGAAAACGCCAACCTGCGCATCCTTATCGTGGACGACGAACGCGAGCTGCTGGATACCCTGGGCGAAATTCTAGAGCTTCGTTTTAAACAAGTCTATCGGGCCAACAGCGGGAAGGAAGCGCTGGCCCTGTGCGAGGACCATGTGTTTGATGTGGTGTTAACCGACTTGGGGATGCCGGGCATGTCCGGCTGGGAGGTGGCCAGGGAAGTTAAGGCACGTCAACCGGAAACCTACACCATTCTGGTTACCGGCTGGGGCATGCAGGCGGAAGAGGAATTGGCCCAGCACAGCTACGTGGACAAGATCATCAGCAAGCCCTACGATCTGCACGCTCTGATCGAGTTTCTGAACGGCCTCACCCCCGTCGAGAACAGTTCGGCAAAACCCTAGCCGCTGTGGCTAGTCTCGCCCAGCGGCTCAGCCTCCTCGATCAGCATAACGGGGATGTCCTCCTCCACCCGGTATGCCAGCGCACAGGCCTGGCAGATCAGCTTGCCAAAGCGGTCGTCGTTGGGATCGACCTGGTACTCCAGTTCCCCTTTGCATTTCGGGCAGGCCAGAATGTCCAGCAGCTCTTTTTTCAGCATGGGTACATGCCTCCGTCCTATTTTTCCTTCCAGGCGCCCATACGGGCAAATTTTTCAATGCGCTGTTCTACCAGCAGGTCCACCGGCAGTTTTTTCAGTCGATCCAATTCTTCCAGGATGAATTGCTTCAGCGTGGCGGCAGCGGCATCGTAGTCCCAATGCGCCCCACCCAGCGGTTCGGGAACAATTTTGTCGATAATGCCCAATTTGAGCAGATCGGGGGCGGTGAGTTTCATGGCCTCGGCAGCCAACGGGGCCTTGCTGTTGTCCCGCCAGAGGATAGCCGCACAGCCTTCCGGCGAAATGACCGAATACCAGCAATTCTCCATCATCAGGATCACATCGCCCACACCAATACCCAGGGCACCGCCCGAGGCGCCCTCGCCGATGATGCACACCACAATGGGCACGCGCAGGTGGGACATCTCCCGCAGATTTTTGGCGATGGCTTCGGCCTGACCGCGCTCCTCGGCGCCGATGCCCGGATACGCCCCCGGCGTGTCGATCAGGGTAATCACCGGCAGGCCAAACTTTTCGGCCAGCTTCATCAGCCGCAGCGCTTTCCGGTAGCCCTCCGGATTGCACATGCCGAAATTCCGATACAGGTTTTCTTTCACATCCCGGCCTTTTTGCTGGCCCAGGATGACCACCCGTCGGCCGTCGATGGCACCCACACCACCCACCAGCGCCGGATCGTCGCCAAAATAGCGATCCCCATGCAGCTCAATGAAGTCCTCACAAAACCGGGAAATGTAA
>RFHE01000057.1 GCA_003696445.1 Calditrichota bacterium
AGGAACTGGCAGCCGATTACCGTCAGGCTCAGCAGGCCCTGGATGAGCTGGAGGCGGCCCTGCGCCGCCCGGTACCAGAACCGCCCCGCTGCGAGGCGGACCTGGCTCAGCTGAGCGCCCTGCCGGATCGCCCGACCTTTCTGGCTGCGGTGCGCCGGGCCAAGGAGTACATTCTGGCCGGGGACATTTTTCAGGTGGTGCTCTCACGACGCTTTTGCCTGCCTTTTGCCGGGGATGCCTTTGCCTTTTACCGCGCGCTGCGCAATGTGAATCCCTCCCCCTACATGTTTTTTCTTGATCTGGGGAGCTTTCAGTTAATTGGCTCCAGTCCGGAGGCCCTGATTACCGTGCAGGAGCGGCGGGCCGAGATTGTGCCCATTGCCGGAACCCGTCCGCGCGGGGCCGATGAGGCGGAAGATGCCCGCCTGGCCGAGGAGCTGCGCGCCGACCAGAAGGAGCAGGCCGAGCACGTGATGCTGGTGGATCTGGCCCGCAACGACCTCTCCCGGGTGTGTACGCCCGGATCTGTGCAGGTGGAAGATTTTCAGACCGTGGAGCGCTACTCTCACGTCATGCACCTGATCTCCCGCGTCCACGGGCAACTGCAGCCCAACCGGAGTGCCATCGATGCGCTGATGGCCGCCTTTCCCGCCGGAACGGTAAGCGGCGCACCCAAAATTCGGGCCATGGAAATCATCCACGAGCTGGAACCGGTGAAGCGCGGCTTTTACGCCGGCGCGGTAGGTTACATCGATTACTCGGGGAACCTGGACATGTGCATTACCATCCGCAGCGTGTTGGCCCGCCACGGCCAACTGGTGTTTCAGGCCGGCGCCGGCATCGTGGCGGACAGCGTGCCCGAGCGGGAATTCGAAGAATGTACCAACAAGGCCCGTGCCCTGGAACAGGCCGTTCAATTAGCCAGCGAGGGAATCCATGATCTTGTTCATCGATAATTACGATTCGTTCACCTACAACCTGGTGCATTTAATCGGCGAGATGGAGCCGGACCTGCGGGTGGTGCGCAACGACGGTATCAGCGTGGCGGAAATCCAGAAGCTGCAGCCTGCCGGCATTGTGCTTTCGCCCGGACCGGGGCGGCCGGAGCAGGCCGGGGTGTGCAATCAGGTGGTGGAACGGCTGGGGCAGCACATTCCCATTCTGGGGGTTTGCCTGGGCCATCAGTGCATCGGTCAGGTTTTCGGTGCGCGCATTGTCCGGGCACCGGTGCCCGTGCACGGCAAAACCTCGCCCATTTACCATCGGGACAGGGGCATTCTCCAGGGGTTGCCCTCCCCCTTCCAGGCCACCCGCTACCATTCTCTGGTGGTGGAAAAGGCCGGTTTACCGGCGTGCCTGGAAGTGCTGGCCGAAACCGAGGACGGGTTAATCATGGCCATGCAGCACCGGCAGTTCCCCCTGACCGGGGTGCAGTTTCATCCGGAATCCATTTTGACCCATACCGGCCGGGCGCTGATGGCCAACTGGCTCCGGTTTGTTCGCCAGTTTGAACCGCAGGAGTGCCCGCTGCCCGATCGCGCCCCGTAGCCGGGAAGCCGATCGGATGCGTGTTGTTTGACGTTCAGTTCAGGAGGATTGCGATGAAAGCCTATCTGGAGAAAATTGCCCGCGGGGAGGATCTGACCCGCCAGGAAGCGGCCGGACTGCTGGAGGCCATTCTGGCCGGAGAAGCCAGCGAGGCCCAGATGGGGGCCGTGCTGCTGGGCCTGCGCACCAAGGGCGAATCGGCCGAGGAAATTGCCGGTTTAGTGGACGTGTTGCAGCGGCACATGGTGTCCGTGAGCCTGCGCGACCCCGATGCGCTGGATGTGTGCGGCACCGGCGGAGACGGCCGAGGCACCTTCAACGTGTCCACCACCGTGGCGCTGGTGCTGGCCGGAGGCGGCGTTACGGTGGCCAAGCACGGCAATCGGTCCATTTCCAGCCGCTGCGGTTCGGCGGACGTGCTGGAAGCGCTGGGCATTGCGGTGGATCTGGGCCCGGAGCAGGTAAAGCGCTGCATCGATGAGATCGGGATCGGCTTCTTTTTCGCGCCCCGCTACCATCCGGCCTTCAAGGTGCTGGCGCCCGTTCGGCGGCAACTGGCCGTGCGCACCGTGTTCAATCTGCTGGGGCCGCTGCTCAATCCGGCCCGGGTTCGCCGCCAGATGATCGGCGCCTTCAGCATGGAAGCGGCGGCCCGGCTGGCCGAGGTGCTGGCCGTGCGGGGCGTGCAGAAGGCCTGTACCCTGCACAGCCACGATGGTTACGACGAGGTGTCCCCCTTTGCCGAAACCGCCCTTTTCTTCGTCCAGGGGAACGGTGCCCGGCCGTTCCAGACCAGCTACCATCCCCCGTCCGGAGGAAACGGGTATTCACCGGAGCAGGTGCAGGGGGGCTCGGCCGAGGAGAATGCCCGGCTCATTCTGGGGGTTCTGGAGGGCCGGCCTGGAGCGGCCCGGGAAATGGTGCTGCACAATGCCGCCCTGGGCTTCTTGGTGGCGGACCGGGTGAGCAGCATGGAAGAGGGGGTTCGGCTGGCCGCGGAGGTGATCGACAGCGGGTTGGCCAGGCAAAAGCTGACCGCCTGGCAGCAGGCCTCCCGGGATCTGGCCGGGGAAGCCGTCGCCCGGACCACCGGTTTTTGAAAAACAGGCAAGGATGGATGTTGAAATGAATCGTAATGGACAGGAGTTCCTGGCACGGATTGTGGCTGCGAAAAAGGCCGAGGTGGCCCGCCGGAAGCAGGCGGTTCCCCTGGCGGCCCTGAAGGACCGCCTGGCTCAGGCACCGCCGGTGCGTTCCCTGCGGCAGCGCTTGCAGCAGCCCGGTTTCCATTTTCTGTGCGAGGTCAAGAAGGCCTCGCCCAGCCGGGGCGTGATTCAACCCGACTTCGACCCGCTGGCCCGCGCCCTGGCCTATCAGCAGGGCGGTGCCGACGGCATCTCTGTGCTGACCGACGGACCGTTTTTTCAGGGCTCGCTGGCACACCTCCAGCAGGTGCGCCGGGCGGTGGACCTGCCCGTGCTGCGCAAGGATTTCATCATCGATCCCTATCAACTGTACGAGAGCCGGGCGGCCGGTGCCGATGTGGTGCTGCTGATCGCCCGCATCCTCTCCCCCGGCCAGCTTCAGGAGCTGGCGGACCTGACCGCCCGGCTGGGCATGGAGGCGCTGGTGGAGGTTCATCAGGAAGAGGAGCTGGCCGCGCTGCCGGAAGGCCCCCACCTGATGGTGGGCGTCAACAACCGCAATCTGCGCACCTTTACCGTATCCCTGGAAACCTCCCTGCGGCTGGCACCGCTGCTGCCGGCTGGCCTTCCAGCCATCAGCGAGAGCGGCATTCGTGAACCGGAACAGTGCCGGCGGCTTTACCGGGCGGGATTTTGCGGCGCCCTGATCGGTGAATGGCTGATGCGTTCCCCCGATCCGGCCGCGGCCCTGCAACGATTAAAAATGGGGGTGAGCCGTGCCTACGCGGATTAAAATTTGCGGCATCACCCGCCTCTCGGACGCCCTGCACTGCGCGTCCCTGGGGGTGGAGATGCTGGGATTCAATTTTTACCCGGAAAGCCCGCGCTACATCGAACCGGCTCGCGCCCGGGCCATCATCCATCGACTGCCGCCTTCAGTGCTGCCGGTGGGCCTGCTGGTGCGCCCCTCCCGCCGCGAGGTGGAGCACCTGATTGAAACAACGGGCGTGCGCATGGTGCAGCTCTACTTCCCGCAGGCGGATGTTCGCCTGGCCGAACTGCCGGTGCCGGCGATTCTGGCTCACCCCTTGAATCCAGAAACGCGGCAGCTTCCGGACTGGGCAACTGCCCGCTACCTGCTGCTGGACGCTGTTCGCCCGGGGCTACTGGGCGGTACCGGCCGTACGCTGGACTGGCGGGCCATTCCCCCGGAGCTGCCCCGAAACAGGCTGATGCTGGCCGGTGGCCTGACGCCGGAAAATGTTACCGATGCCATTACGATGGTGCGACCAGCCGCTGTGGATGTAGCCAGCGGGGTGGAGACCGCCCCCGGGCAGAAGGATCCGGCGCGAGTGAGCGCCTTTGTGCAGGCGGTGCGGCTGGCGGATGGGCAACGGGCTGAAACCAGATCCGGCAAAGTGGTGGAGGACGGAACGTGAGCAGCGGGTATTTCGGAAAATTCGGCGGCCAGTTCGTGCCCGAGATGTTGCGGCCCGCCCTGGAGGAGCTGGAAGCGGCCTTCCAGCAATGCGGGCAGGATCCGGTTTTCTGGGAGGGGTTTCGGCGGGAGTTGAGCCAGTACAGCGGGCGGCCCACGCCACTGTACTTTGCCGCCAATCTGAGCGCCCATTACGGCAGGGCG
>RFHE01000353.1 GCA_003696445.1 Calditrichota bacterium
ATATCACCGCCGCTGGCATTGCGCCCGGTGATCCAAAAATACCCGCCGGCAAATTCTACACCCAGGATCCCATTATCTCCGGTGGGCGTCTGCACATCAAAGGTAAACAGGGTATCGCCGAGCGCTTCGGTCATGTTCACCGGCTGAAACACCAGGTGTTCACCGGCTTCATCGGCCGAGGGCTTCATCCGATTCAGATCTGCTTTCACTCGCTTGGATTCAGCAATCTTGAATTTGGTGAATTGGACACCCGCACTCCAGGAAAGATTACTACCACCATTGTTGGCAATGGTCAGCACCACATCGGTGCTATCCCCCTCATTCAGTTGTGCCTGAATGGAAGAGGGATTCACCGCCACCTCCGGTGCCGGCACGGCCACGCCACTCACTGGCACCTGAAGCGTATCGGTATCCGGATCGTCGCTGACGATCTCAACAAACCCGCTGTGGGTGCCGGTATCGCCCGGTGCGTAGGTCACCTGGAGGAGAAGACTGTCCAGTGGATCGACCTGAAAACTGGTGGTGTCCACAGCAAAGAAGGGATGGGTCACCTCCACCGTATTCACTGTCAGAACCCCGGTTCCTCGGTTCACCACCCACAGGCCCTGCTGGGCGCTCTGTCCCACAAACGTGGTGTCGAAGGCCACCGCCGTGGGATTGGCCGCGATGTCGGGGATGCCGATCACGGTAAGCCACACATCCAGCGTGTCGGTTGGATTGGCCGGATCGTTGCTGGAAGCAATAACCTTTGCATGATAGTTGCCGCCTAGCAGGCCAGTGGATTTGGCGGTCACCACTACCTGGAGCGAATCGCCCGGCTGCACTGTACCCTGGTCTGGGTTTTCGCTCAACCAGTCCACGCCGCGGAAAATTCGGGTCAGCAGCTGGTCGTGGCTGTAGGCCTGATTGTAGGCAATCTGCAGGCCGATGCTGGCGTCGGCATTCTCGATCCCATAGGTGCTGGAAGCTTCCTCAACAACGTGGCTATAGGCAAAATCGATGGTCGAGGAATTCTGGTAAAAGATGATCTCGAAGTCCATCTGATCGCTGCCCGAGGAGGGGAAATGATCCCACTGATGCCACTGGATGATAAACATGTTCCCGATCTGCTGGTAATAAATGTCTCCGTTGGTGCTGCCATCCAGGTCGTCCCAGAACACGGCAACCAGATTATTGGGGTCGCCAGGATCGGGAATCTGTGTATTGCTGAAGGCGTTGGCAAAGAAGTTCATGTCGAAGGTGACAAACCCATTGCTGTTCACCTGCAGCTGGGTATAACTGGTGCCGTAGAAGTTCACCGGCCAGGGCAGATTGATGGTTGCCATGCCCTCGTCCTTGGGATCGAACGAGCCGGTGGGTTGCAGTTGAACCACCGTACCGGTGCCGCTGATGTCGATAAATTGAAAAGCGGGACCGTTGGGTTCATCGCTGTCAATCCAGCGGTAGCCAAAGGCATCCGGCCCGCCTGCCCCTTCCGTCTGGGCAGCAAAACTGGGTTCTTCTGCCCCTTTCGGATATCTTGGCGTATGGAACTGCTCCATAGTACCCGCGCGGCGCAGGCTCAGCTTTAGCCCCATGGATTCGGAGGCTTCCTCTTCACTGAGGACAAACTCCAGGGGACTGAGTCCGGTATTGGCAATGGTCCACAGCGAGGAATCGGCTTCATTGATGCCCAGGGTAAAGCTCATGCTGTCCGGCAGGGTCACCATGACCGGGGGTGCAATGGCCTCGCCGTGCACCCAGATGCTGTCCACCGGGGTATCCGGATCGTCGCTGGTGACCACAATCCATCCCCCAAAGCTGCCTTCAGCCGGTGGCGTAAAGGTGACCATCACCTTCTGGCTGTCCAGCGGTGGTACGGTAAAGGCCGTCGTGTCCGGCTGAAAGGTGGGATCGGTGCTGGCCACACTGCTGACGGTCAACGGTCCGGCCCCGGCATTGACCACCCAGAAGGGCAGGCTCTGCGTCTGACCCACCAGCAGCGTATCGAACCACAGACTATCCGGCCGCAGAGCCATGTTCGGTTTGGCCAGCACGAACATGTGTACACCGGCGCTCAACACCGGATGCAATGGGTCATTGGTATTCACCTTGATGCGACCGAAGTAGTCGCCTCCCAGCAGCCCGGTCGGATCGAAGGTGACCACCACATCCACGCTGTCGCCGGGGGAAACCGTGCCGGAGTCGGGCGAAAAGCCCAACCAGTTCGCAGTGGTGGCAATGTCCAGTGCCTGGTAATAGGCTACACTGTTCACATTGCCAGAGTTGTTAATGGTGTTGCCCGGGGGAATTCCGGCAAGCGAGGAGGGCTGACCCCGTTGCAATGTGCCAAAAGACAATGGCAACGGATTGCTGCTTGGGCTGCTGCCGTAAGTGCTGCTTTCGATCCAGGCGGCTCCAATGTAGTAGTAATTGCCTGGAAACAGAGTCACATTAACCGGCCCACTCTTATACCAGTCCTCACCCGGTCCCTGGGCGGTCTTTTGCACTACACTGACCAGATTGTAAGTACCGGTGAGGCTGGCTCCCTCGTAAACAAAAAAGTAGATGTCCGTGGCTGCACTGGGGTTGAGATGGAACCAGTGCTCGCGCAGGCGGACCTTTTTGGTCACCTCATAGAAGTTCCCGCGGTCCCTACTACCGCCGGAGAAGGTATTGGCCCAGCCGCCCACCATGATCAAATCTTCTAATCCTTCGGTTTGAACCTGGCTGGCGGATCCATGGCCAGTTGGTTCCACATCCAGATCGTTCACGCTAAGCGTTCCATCCAGCTTCCGCTGAGGCGGCAGCAAACGGCGCAGCTTGGCGGGCACTTTGACTGGCGGATTAAACTGATGAACCGTGACCACCCGAGGTTTTTGGGATTCGAGGCCTTCCGTCAAGTCCTCAGAAGTAATGGAAAAAGCCAGTATCCCCTGCCCGCTGTTGGCAATGGTGAGCGTATCCGTGACTGTGGTATCGCTGGCCACCACCACATCGAAGGTGTCCGGATGAATGGAGGCCAACGGGGCTTCCTGAATAATCACCGTTACATGAACCGTATCTTCACTGTTGGTGGTGTCGTTACCGGCCACTATTAAATCGGTCATGTAGGTACCCACCGGCTGAGTGGAGGCATCGACAATCACATTGACGTTCAGGGATTGATTGGAGGGCACCGAGCTGGCGGCCGGATCGACAGTGAGAAAACCCAGGTCCGGACTTTCGGTGACCGTAAAGTTAAGGCTGCTGGGTAACGGCTGGTTATTGGAAATGGTGAAGTGAACCGTATCTACCGCTCCTACCAGCAAAAGCAGATTTAGAGAATCCGGACTGACCGCCATCAGCGGATTGTTGGTCGGTTTGCCCAGAAACACATCGTCCACGAACCAGTCGTCAAAAGGACCGGCCGTACCGAGGCTGCGAAAACGAGCCTGAAACTGGGGATGGAAGAAGGTTGCTCCCGGTCCGGGATTCAACAGATCCAGGCCGAGGATTGCCTGGGTAAAGTTCTGGCTGCCTGTACCGCCATTGTAACCGGCCACCTTGATCCACTGTCCCTGGTCGTTGAGGAATTCCACGATCAAACTATCGCCGTTATCCGGCAACTCGCCATTGCCCTGCGGTTCCCACCAGTAAGAAAAAATCAGTCCCTGGCCGGCCTTGCCGGACAGATCCACCGGCAACATGGTTACAATATCGCCCCCGTTGGGATTGCCATTAAGATTCAGCGAGTAGGGCGGACTAGGCGGATTGGCCCCCACGTCGTTAACTTCTGCATCCACGTTCTGCCAAAAAGCCGGGTTGGGCGGACCGGCAACCGGAAAGTCCTCAAAGAACGGTACCGAAATCGGGGTAAAACCCAGATTGCTCGGCGCACTCTCGTTGGGCGGCACTTCGTTGTCCACAGCGGTGACGTAGTATTGATGGGTGCCGGCAGGGGGTGTGTAAACCGCCGAATCCTGCTTGCCGGTATCGGCCGGGCTTCGGGTAAAGGTAGCCACCAGAACGCTATCCTCGTACAGATTGATGTGATCCAGGTCGTCCATGGGCGTGCCATCCAGGTTGGTGGAGGGATTGGTCCAGTGCATCACCAAGTCGCCGCTCTCCACAGGGGCCTGGGTCACAAAAAACTGAGTGGGCGGATTAGGCACCGGATGACCGCCGGCAAACCAGGAGGTGGTGACTTTCCGGCTGGTACTGTCCGTGGAAATCACTTTGGTAAACAGCGCATAGTGATATTCCACCCCATCCATTAAGCCGGTATCCACATATTGCTGAACGCCACCGTTTACCGAGTCGATCAGAATACTGTCCCGCTCGATCATGATCATAAAATCCGAGGGCAACAGCGGGTCGCCACCCACAAAGCTGGTGGGATCGGTCCAGGTTAGCTGAATGGATGTGGGGGTGGTGTAATCGCTGTAGGCACTCACGTTGTCCGGGGGATTGGGATCCAGAGAATCGCCCAGGGTCAGGAATGCCGCATACACGTCAATAACCCCCATGCCATAATCGTTATCCTCGCCTGGCGCGCCCAGATCCCGGGCAGTGTTCAGCAAAGCGTACTTCAGCTCGGTGCCGGTCATGTTGGGAGCCACCGAACGCAACAGGGCAATGGCCCCGGCCACATGGGGGGAGGCCATGGAAGTTCCGCTCAAGAAACCGTAGCCATTTCCAGGCAAACTGGAGCGGACATTAACGCCCGGTGCCGACGCTTCCGGCTTAATGGTCACCCCATCGCAGATGGAAGGCCCCCGGCTGGAAAAATTGGCGATGGGCAGAGCGGGATTGTTGCCATCCAGTGCGCCGGTCGCCCAGATGTTCACCGGGGTCCAGATGGCATTTTTGGGGGAGGTAATCGTGGCCGATCCGGGGCCGCTATTCCCGGCAGAGAAAACCACCGCCGCGCCTACGGCCTCTACCGCGGTAATGGCCGAATAATAAGGATTGGCATTGGAATCGCACTGAACGGCCTGGACGTTGGGATCGAACCAGGAGTTGCTGATGGCCGCCGGAACATCGTTAACCGTGGCCGGATTACCATCGGGATCGGCCGCCCATTGAAACGCCGATACACTGGCACTGGTGTGGGGATTGGCAAACAAGGTGCGGGCAGCAATCCACTGGGCACCAAAGGCCACCCCAATCGTGTCGTTGGTTGCTGGATCCAGGCCGGTCATGGTGCCCATGGTATGGGTGCCATGACCATCGGTGTCCTGCGGCTGAGTGGAGCCAAAGTTTGGATCGAACCAGGCTGCCGAAGCCGGTACGCCCGGTTGGTTACCTCGCCAGCGCGCCGCCAGGGCCGGGTGGGTACCATCCACACCGGTATCGATGTTCATGACAATGGTACCCTGGCCGGTGTAACCCCGCGCCCACAGCTTGTGTGCATTGATGACCTTCAACCCGACTTCGGCCGAATTGACTTCCACCGGCGCCGGACGCCGACTGACCGGCTCTTCCAGTTCAATGGGCCAATCCACCGAAACGCGCGCCACCGAGGGATGTTTGGCCACCGCCTCAATGACCTCGCGGGTGGCTTCTAGGTTCAACGAATTGACGATCCAGAAGCTCTGGTAAAAAACCACCTTGCCCTGATCTTCAAAATTTTGAATCAGACTGAGCAAGTCCGCTTGGGTGGTGGCTGCTTTGTCCTGCAGCGCCTCGACAATGGCCTGATGCCGGTATTGAAGGCTGGCCCGGGACTCCTTCAAAGCGTAATCCAGAGCTTTGAGGTCCACCTGCTCCTTCATCAGCACCATCACCCGGAACGTCTCACCCGGCCGGGCTTCTTTCAACTGCTTCTGTAAATCCTCATCGATGGTGCCCGCCAAAACAAGGGAAGCGAGCAGAAGCATCAGGCTCAATAAAAATGAAATAGAACGGGATTGTGGTAGCAAAACCATACTTACCTCCTGTAGTAAGTGAAATTGCCCTGTAAAGTTGCCTTGCCCTGTTACCGCCCCTACCAAAAGAGGGTACCGCGAAATGTCCCAAAATGAAATCGGGTTGCTGACTCAAAAAGTGTCCTGATTTGTGCAATGCTCGTTTTCGGATAGCGTATCATACCGCTGGGAATTGCCACCAGCTGGGAGGGTAAGCAACATCGAATTGGAAATTGTCGTACTCGAAACAGACGTCTAACTCAGGTAGAATGGGAAAATCAGCTCACCCGAAGGCCATAGTTTGTTAGAGAACATTGCTTTTGCTTAAGCGGCTGTTTTGATATTAACCTGAAGCAATTTTTTTTTCAAGATTTTTTTAATTTTTTAACTTCAATAAAGCAATGTTACTATTTGGTTTAAAACAGGGCAAAAATCTACTAATTTTGTATTTTAACTCAATCTCAAACCAGAATACAATTCACCGATCGCCCGCCTGCCGGTGGGCGCATAATTAGCTTGATAAAAGGAAATCCCCTGCTTTAACTTTACTCACCCGGTGCTAACAAGGCGCTTGCGGCAGTTTAAAACCAGAAACGAAAAGCAGAGGAGATCAGGCCATGGCAACCGTCAATCCCTACATTTTCCGTGAATATGACATTCGTGGCGTGGTAGGAGAAGATTTAACCGACTCGGTGGTGGAACTTCTGGGGCGAGGCATCGGGACTTATTTGCGGAACCATGGCGTGGAAACCATCAGCCTGGGTGGCGACGTGCGCCTTTCCACTGAACAACTTAGGGCCCAGCTTACCGCCGGACTTCGTGCTACCGGTATCAATATCGTCGATCTGGGAGCCGTTCCCACCCCTGTACAATACTTTTCTCTCCACAAATTACCGGTTCAGGGCGGCATCATGATTACCGGCAGTCATAATCCGCCGGAGTTTAATGGATTTAAGATATCGCTGGGCACCGGACCGGTTTACGGGGAAGAAATTCAAAAAATTCGTGAAATTATCGATAAGCAATCTTTTACAACCGGCAAGGGCTCGTTGCGCAGTTACAACATCATTCCGGAATACATCGACGATATTACCAGCCGATTGACCTTGAAGCGGCCAGTCAAGGTGGTAATCGACTGCGGCAATGGGGCGGCTTCGCTGGTGAGCAAGGAGTTGTTTACCAGGCTGGGAGCAGAGGTTCAATTCCTTTACTGCGAGCCGGACGGTCGTTTTCCCAACCACCATCCCGATCCAACCGTGCTGGCATATATTCAGGATCTCATCCAAACGGTGAAAAACGGGGATGCGGAACTGGGCATCGGTTTCGATGGGGATGCGGACCGCATTGGTGTGGTCAATCCCAAAGGTGAACCGATCTGGGGCGACCGACTCCTGCTACTTTTCGCACTGGAAGTTTTGCAACGCCAAAAAGGGGCCAAGATCATCTTCGATGTCAAATGTTCGCAGGCCCTGCCGGAAGCCATCGAGGCGGCTGGTGGGATTCCCATCATGTGGAAAACCGGCCATTCTTTGCTCAAGAAAAAAATGAAAGAAGAAAAAGCTCCCCTGGGTGGAGAAATGAGTGGGCACATCTTTTTTGCCGATAACTACTACGGCTACGACGATGCCATCTACGCCGCCGCCCGGTTGCTGGCCTTGCTCTCCAGAGACAACCGAACCATCGACGATTATCTGGCCGGCGTGCCAAAATACTACTCGACGCCGGAGACCCGCCTGGAGTGCGCTTCCGATGAAGAGAAGTTTAAGATTGCCCGCAAGGCGGCAGAATATTTTAAAGCTCATTACAAAACGATCGATGTGGATGGGGTACGCATCCTGTTCGGTGACGGTTGGGGACTGGTGCGCGCTTCCAATACCCAGCCGGTTATTGTGGTTCGCTTCGAGGCCAAAACCCCGGAACGGCTTGAAGAAATTAAAACCCTGGTTCTAAATAAACTGAAAGAATTTGGCGAGATCAAAATTTAAACAAAACGCGGAACCGAGCCGGTGAAAGGTGAACAACTTAACCGGTACCTTCAGGTAGCCAGGGAAGCAGCCTTAAGGGCAGGAGAATTTCTCCGCCAGGCCATGGGGCAGTTGCACCCCGAAGAGGCCCGGCGCAAAGGGAGTTTCGATTTCGTCACCACGGTGGATACCCAGGCCGAAGCACTGATCAGCGAGTACCTTCTCTCCGCTTTTCCAGAGCATCAAATTCTGGCCGAAGAGGGCGGCCTCCATGCCGGGGACGAGACGTTCCGCTGGATCGTCGATCCGCTGGATGGCACAAAAAACTATTTGTTCGGCATTCCCTTTTTCTGCGTGTCCATTGCCCTGGCTTACCGGGGTACAGTGGTGGCGGGCGTGGTTTACGACCCGCTTCGCGATGAATGCTTTTGGGCTGGGAAAAATGGGGGCGCCTTCTGTAATCAAAAGGCTATCGCGGTTAGCCCGCAATCGGACTTAAGCCGGATGATGCTGGCCACCGGATTTCCGCACCGGAACCGACGGCATCTGCCGGCCTATTTGCTGGCCTTCGAGGAAATTTTTCTCCGCTGTGCCGGCATCCGGCGTTGCGGATCGGCCGCCTTGGACCTGTGCTACACCGCCAGTGGGCGCTTTGGCGGTTATTTCGAACTGGGCTTGAATATCTGGGATATCGCAGCGGGGTCGTTAATCGTCCAGGAGGCCGGTGGCATAATTACCGACTTCTGGAATCGTTCGCAGTTCCTGCAAAACGGTGCTGTTGTTGCCGGCAACAAAACCAGCCACACCTTCATGCAACGCATTCTCGGCGCCCACTTCAGGCAACCTTTTGAACATCTGACTCACGAAGTGAGGGAGAAATAATGATGCCCAAAACAACCGATAGCCGGGGATTGCTCTCCATCATCGCCTGCGATTCCGGGCGTGCCTTTGCCGAACGAATGATGGTGGAGCTGAATCGCATCTCTAAACAAGAAGGGGACGACCTGTTCCATCGGCTGAAATACACCACCGAAGTCACCTTCCCCAATGGGGAAATCAAAGTGGTGATCAACGAAAACATTCGAGGCGATGATCTGTACGTGGTTCAGTGCATCGACGATCCACTGTCCGAAAAATCGGTGAACGATAACCTGATGGCCTTGCTGACCGCCGTCCATGCCGGCTATCAGTCCGATGCCGATCACATTACCGCGGTGATTCCCCAGTTCCCCTATTCCCGGCAGGAACGGCGCAAGACCCGGGAGGCCATCTCGGCCAAGCTGGTGGCCGGCATGTTGGAGCTGGCCGGTTGCCAGCGCGTGATTACCCTGGACATTCATTCCGAGGCCATTCAGGGTTTTTTTAACAGCGCCAAGCTGGAGGACCTGCACGCCTCCAGTGTCATTATCGATTACCTGCAAACCATTTTACGGATCGACCCGACGCGCCTGGTGGTAACTGGACCCGATGTGGGCAGCGCCGAGCGCGCCCGCCATTATTCCAAACGGTTGGGAGCACACTTGGCCATTGTCGATAAGGCAAGAGATTATTCCGGCATCAGCAAGATTGAAAGCATGCGCTTGGTGGGAAGGGTGAAAGGCATGGAAGTGCTGATTGTGGACGACATGATTGCCACCGGTAACACCCTGGTCAACGCCATCCATTTACTCAAGGAACATGGTGCGGAAAAAATTTACGTGGCCACCAGCCTGCCCTTTTTTACCGGCGACTGTGCGGAAAAGTTGAATCGGGAATACGAAAAAGGCAACCTGGACCTGGTGATCGGCACCGACGCCGTCTTTCAGGGCAAGGCCTTCATCGAAAAAACACCCTGGTACCGGGAGGTTAGTGTGGCCCCTCTGTTTGCCCGGGTCATCTACAATATTAACAAAAAGCGCTCAGTGAGCGAATTGTTGAAATAACTGTCTTGGGCTCTCACCCTCGTACACCCAAAAAAGGCGCCTACCCGATGCCTCAGGGCGAGGTGCCTTGGCTTATTCCGGCTCCCGTCCGGCCAGATGGGGGGCAAAGGCAGGCAAACAGATAGACCAGTACACAGCCGGCTCGGGGAACGGGTTGGCGTAGCGTACCCGACTGCCCCGATAAACCACCAGGACCTCACCGGGATGCAGCTCCAGCGTTTCACCGTTCACTTCCACCCGCTTTCGTCCGGAGAGCATTAGGGTAATCTCGTCAAACTGGGGGTTCTGGGCCGGTTCGCTCCAGCCGGGTGGTGCCACCATGTGGGCAATGCTGAACCGGTCCTCACCTCCGGCCACCCGTCCTACAAATTCCTCGATGCGTTTGCCGCCCTCGGCCGGCACCGGTTCGCCCTGCTTCACTAAAAGATAACCGCTATTTCGATTCACTCTGGTTGCCTCCTCTGTCCTCGATATTCCCCTCAGCCCAGTACGGCCTGCCGCGCCTCCGGAGTTCTGGTGTGCTCGGCCACCACCGTGATGGCAATCCCACCCCGCACGTTGAATTTTCCGGTAACCCGGCACCAGTGTGGATCCAGCACCGCCACCAAATCGTCCAGAATCCGGTTGACCACATGTTCGTGAAAAACCCCTTCATCGCGGTAAGACCAAAAGTAGAGTTTCAGAGATTTGGATTCCACGATCTTCTGGTCGGGCACATATTCAATGGTAATGTGGGCAAAATCCGGCTGGCCTGTTTTAGGGCACAGGCAGGTAAACTCATCGGTCTCCAAAACCACCCGGTAGTAGCGCCCGGGATGGCGATTGGGGAAGGCCTCCAACTTTCGCGACGGCCTGGCCCGCGGGCCGCTGCCCAGCAGGGTTAAATCCTTGAGTTCTTCACCTTTATTACGCATGATTCGAAAACTCCCGAAAGTTTCTGGCTGCCATTTTTAACCAATTTAAACGCAGCACCTCCCGAGGCGCAAGGTACTGGTCTTGCAGGTCCGGGAGACAGGCACAGTAGCCGGCAAGGAGAGTTAGACTCGGGCGAGAGCTGCAGCCGGCATGGCGGCCTGCCCCATGGGGCTACTTTTCCAACTGGTCGCCCGGCGAAATCCCCAGCTTCTCAATGGCCTGGCGGGCGGCCTGTTGCTCGGCCAGCTTTTTGCTCCGTCCGGTACCCTGTCCTAATTTCTGTCCGTTCACCCACACTTCCACCGTAAATTGTTTGGCATGATCCGGACCGCTCTCCTCCACCACCCGGTACTCAGGGGGCTGCTTGCTGGTGGACTGGGCATATTCCAGCAAAATACTCTTGTAATTTTTGTACAGGCCTCGTTTGAGGATCTTCTGGTAATCTTTCAACAGGTAGCGCTCGATGAACCGCCGGGCCGTCTCCATGCCTTGGTCCAGATAAATGGCACCCACTACCGCCTCGAAGGCATCGCCCAGCAGCGAAATCCGCTGCCTCCCCCCGGTTTTCTCTTCTCCCCAGTTAATCAGCAACATCTCCCCCAGCGACATCCCCGCGGCGATCTCGGCCATGACCGGTTTGCTGACCAAAATGGACTTTACTTTGGAGAGCTGACCTTCCGTTTTTTTGGGAAATTTGCGGTAAAGAAATTCGGTAACCACCAGGTTGGTCACCGCATCGCCCAGAAACTCCAGCCGTTCGTTGGAGAAGATCCGTGGTTCGTTGGTCACATTGAGGTAAGACCGATGTTTAAGGGCAGTCAAAATCAACTGCGGCTGGGAGAAGTCGATGCCGAATTTTGTTTTGAATCGGGCAGCCACTTCTTTGGCATCGGGTTGGCTAGCCCCCCTGGCTGGGTTGGGGGGAGGGTTGTGTGCTTGGCCTCCGTTCCTTCGGAGAAACTTACGAAACAGTTCCACTGTTTTATTAACCTGTTCTACTCAACAAATTTGCTCACTGAAATACAGGCATTATGTCCACCAAACCCAAAGGCATTGTTAATGGCGGCCCGAACCACCCGTTCCTGAGGTTGATTGGGCGTGTAATTCAGATCGCATTCTGGATCGGGTTCCTGGTAGTTGATGGTCGGGGGAACGACATTGTGTTTGACGGCCAGAACAGTAGCGATCAATTCAATGGCCCCGGCCGCCCCCAGCAGATGGCCGGTCATGGATTTGGTCGAGCTCACGTTTAGTTTGTAGGCATGTTCGCCAAATAGGGCCTTAATGGCCTCGGTTTCCGATTTGTCGTTGTAAGGGGTGGAGGTTCCGTGAGCATTGATGTAATCAATCTCATCCAGATTCAGGCCCCCATCCTCCACGCACATGCGCATGGCCCGGCGGGCCCCTTCCCCACCCGGTGCCGGGGCGGTGATGTGGTAGGCATCGGCGGTAAACCCGACGCCGCGAATCTCGGCATAAATTTGGGCGCCTCGCTTTTTGGCATGCTCTAATTCTTCCAGAATGAGAATGCCACAGCCCTCACCAATGACGAAGCCATCCCGGAGCCGATCGAACGGCCGGCTGGCATGCTTGGGATCGTCGTTGCGGGTGGAGAGGGCCTGCATGGAATTGAAGCCGGCTACTCCCATGGGACAAATGGCGGCTTCCGAACCGCCCGCCACCATGAAATCGGCATCGCCGTAGCGAATCAACCGCACCGCGTCCCCGATGGCGTGGGAGGCGGTGGCACAGGCCGAAACGGTGGCATAATTGGGGCCGGTCAGCTTGTACCGAATGGAAATGTGGCCGGCGGCAATGTCGGAAATCATCTGGGGTACAAAATAAGGGCTCACCCGGCGCGGGCCGTGCTTGAGCATCTTGGCATGCTCGGTCTCGAAGGAGAGGATGCCGCCAATACCCGAACCAACCACCACACCGGCACGATCCCGGTTCAACTTCTCCAGGTCCACACCGGCATCTTCCATGGCCTCCTTGGCCGCCTTCATGGCAAAGGCTGCGTACAGATCCACCCGGTTGCGCTCCCGACGGTCGAGCACATCATCAAAATTCACATTTTTGACTTCGGCGGCAAACTTGGTTTTGTGCTGCGAGGCATCGAAGCGAGTAATGTAGTCCACCCCGTTACGGCCCTCCAGCAGACCTTCCCAGAATTCCTTCACCGAATTGCCGATAGGCGTTACTGCCCCCATACCTGTTACCACAACACGCCTGGCCATGCCTCTATCCCTCAATTATTTTTTTCGATTATTCAGCAGATAAAGATGTGGGAGCAACCCACAGTTCTTTAAATACCATTCCCAAAACCGCTGCAATCGGGAAGTAGAAAAAGACTGCTCCCCGGCTCGGGGTTGCTCCCCATCAGAGGTTATTCTGCAGACTGAATTTTTTTGCTCAGATAATCGATGGCGCTCTTTACGGTGGTAATTTCCTGAGCATCTTCGTCAGGAATTTCCACGTTGAATTCATCCTCAAACGCCATTACCAACTCGACGGTGTCCAACGAGTCGGCACCCAGATCTTCAATAAAACGGGCTTCGGGTACCACTTTGTCCGGCTCAACGCCCAGCTTTTCCACAATAATATCCTTGACTTTTTCTTCCAGCGACATATTGCCTCCTTTTTTGTTGAATAAACAGTTTAATTTAAAGCATTACCATACCACCATCAACATTTATTACCTGTCCGGTAATATAGGCGGCCAGGTCCGAGGCCAGAAAAGCCACCAGGTGGGCCACGTCTTTTCCATTCCCCAGGCGGCCCAGGGGAATTTGCCCGAGCAGAGCCTGTTTGACCTTTTCGTCCAGCACCTCGGTCATGTCGGTTTCGATGTAGCCGGGAGCCACCGCGTTACAGGTGATGTTGCGGGAGGCCAACTCCCTGGCTACCGATTTGGTGAAGGCGATTAGCCCCCCTTTGGAAGCCGCGTAATTGGCCTGGCCGGCATTGCCGATCAGCCCCACCACCGAACTGATGTTAATAATGCGGCCATAGCGCTGTTTCATCATCGGCCGGGCCACCGCCCGGGTACAATGAAAAGCACCTTTCAAATTGGTATTGAGTACCGCATCCCAGTCTTCATCGCGCATCCGCAGAAGCAACGTGTCCCGCGTGATGCCCGCATTGTTGACTAAAATATGCACGGCCCCCCATTTATCCAATGTTTTTTGAATGAGTTGAGCGGCCTGCTCCGGCTGGGAAACGTCCGCCTGCACGGCCAGGGCCGTCCATGCTTGCTTCTGGAACTGTTCAACAACCTCCTGCAAGCGCTCAGCATTACGCCCCGACAGGACCACCCGGGCACCCCGCTCGGCCAGCTCCCGGGCAATGGCCAGGCCAATGCCCCGGGTTGAACCGGTAACCACCGCCACCTTATCCTTTAAATCCATCACTGCTTACTCTCCTTTAACCATGGGTTACGCCTCACCCAATTCTTACTTCCAAACAGGGGGTTAAGCGGCCAGTTCCTGCAGGTCCCGGGCGGTGCCAATAGAACGGCAGGTTTGCTTTCGGTCGATGCGTTTGAGCAAACCCTGAAGTACGTTGCCCGGTCCCAGCTCGTAGAAGGGGCCAAAGCCGTCGGCAATCATGCGGCGCATGCTCTCTTCCCAGCGCACCGGACTGAGCAATTGCTGCTCCAACAGCCCTCGAATGTGCTCCGGATCGCTGGTGGGGGCTGCCTCCACGTTGCTGTAGAGAGGCACCTGCGGCTTTTGCAGCGGCACCTGGCGCAGGGCGGCCACCAGGCCTTCCAGGGCCTCTTTCATTAACGGAGAATGGAATGCCCCGCTGACCACCAGTTCTTTGACCAGGCGGGCACCGGCCTGCCTGGCCAGTTCCATGGCCCGACGAACACCGGGAATGCTCCCGGAGATGACAATCTGCCCGGGGCAATTGAAATTGGCCGGCTGAACCACCCCGGCTTCGGCGGCCTGACGGCACACCGCCTCCACCTCCTCCGGCTTCAGGCCGATGATGGCCGCCATGGTTCCAGGGTGTTTCTCGCCGGACATCTGCATTAGCTCGCCGCGCAATTTGACCAGACGGAGCCCGTCGGCAAAGCCCAGTGCCCCAGCACTGACCAGGGCGGAATATTCGCCAAGGCTGTGGCCGGCTACCGCCTCCGGCACCAGACCGCGTTGGCGGACCAGACGATCCACTACCAGTGAATGCACAAAAATGGCTGGCTGGGTAAAACGAGTTTGTTTCAATTCCTCTTCTGGTCCTTCAAAACAAAGCTTTTTCAAGGGGAAATCCAGCAACGCCTCAGCTTGATCAAACATTTCTCGGGCTTCCGGAAATGCCTCGTACAGATCCCGGCCCATGCCCACGTATTGAGAGCCCTGGCCGGGGAACAAAAAGGCAGCACGTTCGCTCATGGTTGTTCGCTTCCTCCTTCGCTTTCTGCGGCAGGTTCGCCCCGATGTTGCAGTTGCTCTTGCAAGCGTTTCTGATCGGCTACTTCCTGGCGAGCGCGTTGCAGTGCCTTCATGTACATCTTCTTCGCTTTTAAATTTACGGCCTGGTTGTAAGCCCGAACGGCGCGCCGAAAGCGCCCCTGGGCCTCGTAAGCCAATCCTAGATTGTACCAGGCAGCATGGTTTTGCGGGTTTTCCCGGACCACCGCTTCCCAGACGGCTTGGGCTTTGTCCCACAACCCGTTTTTAGCCAGTTCGATGCCCCGGTTCACCGCCTCATCGCTGCGGGCAAAACGGGCCTGAATCTCTACAAAGTGAGGGGTGAGCAAGCTGACAAACTCGTCCACACATTGCTCGAGCAGCCCGTGTAACATTTCCTCGGCCGTAGGCAAGTCCCCTTCCCCGCTTACCACGGTGGCTTTGGTACTGTGCGTCTGGATTTTAGTCGCCCGAATCTTACCCGTCTCTACATCCACTAATCGAAAACTCACCGAGACGGTAGCGTCCCGTTCCAGCAACTTCTGATTGACCAGCACCTCACGGTACTTTTTCTTTTTGACTTTGCCGCCAAACAGGGTTTTCTCGTAAATAATATTGCCATTTTTGTCTCGCTCGTACTCGCCGGTCCAGACCTTCTTTTTCACTTTTCTGGTTCGGGTGTGATCTTCGGTGGTATAGGTGAGCACTTCGCCCAGAAGCACGGCATCCACACCCAGCATTTTCCCGACCTGCGCTGCCGTAGAGGCATCCACCACACCGGAGAGGTTCAGCGCATGTTCCTGCAGAATCCGTTCCAGTTCACTACGCTCCACCAGCGTGTAGAAGCCGGTTTGCCACAATTTGCTGGTAAACAAGGAGGTTACTACCAGACCCGAATTGTCTTCGCCGGAAAAGTCCAACACGGCCAGTCGCTGGATCCCGCTCACGTCCACGGCGGCCGGTTTCATGATGCGCAGGGTGGTTCTGGGGCTGCATCCCAAAACAAACACACCCAGCAACAAGCCCTGCAAAGCGATTTGCCGTAGCCATCGCTTCATGAACCGCATCTCCGTACTTAAATGGCCCAGCGTACCAGAGCACTACCCCAGGTGTACCCGGCTCCAAAAGCTGCCATCACAATATAATCACCCTTTTTCAGCTTCCCGTCATGGTAAATTTCGGAAAGTCCCATGGGAATGGTGGCGGCAGTGGTGTTACCGTAGCGATCGATGTTAACCACCACTTTGTCAGAATCCACTCCCATGCGGCGGGCTGCGGCGTCGATGATGCGATAATTGGCCTGGTGGGGAATAAAATAGGCGATGTCTTTGCCAGTCAAACGGTTTCGTTCTAAAATTTCCACGCTCACATCGGCCATCATCTGCACGGCCGCTTTAAACACCGTTTTGCCGTCCTGAAACAGATAGTGCATTTTTTTATCCACCGTTTCGTGGGAGGCAGGATAAAGGCTACCTCCGCCCAGCAAGTAGAGGTAATCCTTGCCACTACCGTCGCAGTAGTTGACAAAATCCAGCACGCCGTAGCCTTCCTCTTCGCCAGGCTCCAGCAGCACGCAGGCAGCAGCATCCCCAAACAGAACGCAGGTGGTTCGATCCGTATAGTCGGTAATGGCACTCATCTTATCGGTGCCCACCACCAGCACTTTGTTGTGTTTGCCGCTTTCGATAAACTGAGAAGCGGTGCTGAGGGCGAAAATAAACCCGGAACAAGCTGCATTTAAATCGAAACCCCAGGCATTTTTAGCACCCAGTTCATGTTGAATGCGGCAGGCGTTATTGGGGAACATGGTATCGGGTGTCACCGTGGCCACAATAATCAGGTCCAATTCTTCGGCGGAAATGCCCCGCTCCTTTAAAAGGCGCTGTGCAGCTTTCACACCCATATAAGAGGACCCCTTCCCCGGCCCCAAAATCCGGCGTTCTTTGATTCCCGTCCGGGTGGTGATCCACTCGTCGGTGGTATCGACCATCTTTTCCAGATCCTTGTTGGTAAGCACCTGCTCCGGAACCCAGTGACTTACGCCTGTGATAATTGCTTTTCTTCCCATAACGCACCCTTCAAGGTAAGTTCATCATGAATTTTTTGGTTAACCTGCTTTTCCCACATGTTGTGAGCCACTTTCAGCGCGTTTTTGATGGCCTTGGGAGAGGAACGGCCGTGGCATTTGATGGAGATACCGTCGATGCCCAACAGCGGTACGCCGCCATACTCCTGGTAATCGAAATCCCGCTTAATGTCCCGGAAGGCGTGACGCACCAGGAACAGTCCGGTTAAGGAAAACAGGTTTTTGCCCACGCTCCGCTTAAACGATTTACCAAACACCTCCAGGATGCTCTCCAGAAGCTTTAGCACCACGTTACCGGTAAAGCCGTCGGTGACAATCACGTCCGCCTTGCCTCGCAATAGATCGCCACCCTCCACGTTACCGACAAAATGAGAGAGTTGCTTTACCATCAGCCCGTGGGCGGCAAGGGTCAACTCGTTGCCTTTGGTGGGTTCTTCACCGATGTTTAACAGGCCGATTCTGGGTGCCTGTAGATTGTAAATCAGGTGGATGAAAATGCTCCCCATGACGCCGAACTGGAGCAGGTTGAGCGGTTTACAATCGGCATTGGCCCCAACGTCGATGAGCAAAACGACCCCGCCCTCGCAAGGGATAAAAGCACCCAGGGCCGGGCGATGCACCCCCTGAATACGTCCCAGAATCAACAGGCTGGCGGCCATCTGCGCCCCGGTGTTGCCGGCACTGACGAAGGCATCCACCTCCCCATCACGGTGCAATTGGAGTCCCCGAATCAACGAGGAATCTTTTTTTTGACGAATGGCGACGGTGGGCTGGTCGTGCATACTCACCACCTGAGAGGCGTGTACAACACGAATGTTGTTGGGCTTGGAGAAGTGATGGCGGGAGATTTCCCGTTCAATTACCTCCCGGTTGCCGATCAGCACCACTTCGTCGCGGCCCCGCGTTTCTTTATCATACAAAAGTGCCCCTTCAACAGGGGCACGTGGGGCTAAATCGCCACCCATAGCATCCAGGGCAATGCGCATCCGCCGCTACCTCGGTCTATTCGTACTCTCTGGGAACATAAACTTGTTGTCCCCGATAAAACCCGCACTTTGGGCAGGCGTGGTGGGGCAAGCGCAGCTCACCACAATTGGGACATTCTACAAACCCTGGCGCAGTCAAGGCAGACAGCCATTGAGCTTTCCGCTTCCGCGTCTTGGATTTAGATAATTTCCTCTTGGGGTTGGCCATTATGCACTCTCCTGTTCTGTTATCTGCCGCTTATTTTAACAATTGCCGTAGTTTTTCCCAACGGGGATCGATGGGTGGTTCGCCGCACCGGCAAGCCTCGCTGTTTAAGTCGGCACCGCAACCCGGGCAAATTCCCCGGCAATCCTCTTTGCACAGCATTTTCATGGGTACCGCTAAAATCAAATACTCCTTCAGCTGGTCACTGAGATCTATTTCTACCAACTCTGGAGAAATATTAATCACCTCCGCTTCGTCGGTCTGTAAGGCATCCGGCCCTAAATGAAAAAAAAGATCGAAGGCCTCCCGAAAGGGTCGGGAAAAC
>RFHE01000058.1 GCA_003696445.1 Calditrichota bacterium
GCTCAGGACCTTTCACCACCACATCGACCTGTTGCGCATTCCGGTGGGAATGTACCTGGTGTACCTGATTTACGCCGGTCTCATGCCCTTCGATTTTCGTTTTACCCTGGCCGAACTCAAATCTGAGATGGCGCTGAACAATCTGGTGCCTTTTTACGCCTACTTTAAAAGCGCCAGCCTTTTCCACATTGCCGATCTGGTCAATGGTCTGGTTTCCTTCATGCCGGTTACCCTGTACTGGAGCGCTCGCTTGCGCGCGCGGGGCCTGAATTTTTCGGACATTTACCCGCGAACGGTACTGGCAGGCCTTGCGCTGGGGCTGTTCATCGAACTGGCCCAGCTCTTCTCGCCAGCCCGGGTGGCCGAAATTACCGACGTGCTCAATTTTGCCCTCAGCGGTGGGCTGGGCACCTGGGTGCTCCGTTATTACGAAACGGAAGTGAGGCCCCAGCTGGCCCTCTACCGGCAGGGTTTGATTCGGCTGTAGCGGTTGGCCTGCCTCTCTGGGCTTTTCGGTCGGCTCCGAAAAACCTGCCGCCGGCCAATCAAGGCGATTCGGTTCTGTGAAAAATTAAAGGCAGGCGCGGAAGTACCTGAAATCGGGTTTCAGGCCTTCTTCTTCTTTTCTAGCAGACGTTGCGCCAGCCCGTAAGGGGAGACATGTTCCTCGTCGATGCGTTGCAGGGCCTCCGCCAGAGCCGCTTCCCGCTCAGGTGTCCAGAAGGCTTCGGCCAGCTTCTGGGCAACAATCTCGCGGGTTTTGCGCTGCAGGCGCCGCCGGCGGCGCTGTTCCAGTTTGCCCCGTTGTTCCAGAAACTGATGGTGAGCTTCAATTTTTTCCAACAGCGCATCGATGCCCTTATTCTGGTTGGCCACCGTCTGTACGATGGGGGGCGTCCAGTCCTGCTTTGTGCCATCTCGTAACTGGAGCATCATTGCCAGGTCCAGCTGGACGCGGTCCGCTCCTTCCCGATCCGCCTTGTTGACCACAAAAACATCGGCAATCTCCATCAAACCGGCTTTCATGGCCTGAATGGAGTCGCCGCTCTCGGGCACCAGCACCACCAGGGTGGTGTCGGCCGTGTCGGCAATTTCCAGCTCGGTCTGGCCGACCCCCACGGTCTCGAAGATAATGATATCGGCCCCGGCTGCGGCCAGGATTTCGGCGGCTTCCTCGGCCTTGCGCGCCAGCCCTCCCATGCTCCCCCGGCTGGCCATGCTGCGGATAAACACACCGGGATCGGTATTGAATTCCGCCATGCGAACCCGGTCGCCAAGCACCGCGCCCCCGGTAAAAGGACTGGTGGGATCCACGGCAATGATGCCCACTTTCTTGCCCTGCCGGCGAAAGCTGCGGGTCAGGGCTGCGGTCAGTGTGCTCTTGCCGGCCCCGGGCGGACCGGTAATCCCAATGCGGTAAGCTTTGCCCATCAGCGGGAAAAGCACATCCAGCAGGGTTTCCGCTGCCGGCACTTCATCTTCGATCAGACTGATGGCCCGGCCCACAGCCCGGCGGTCGCCCTCCTTGATGCGCCGCGCCAGTTGCTCCAGTTCGTCCTTCGCGTTCGGTGATTTCGTTTTAACCATTCCCGTTTTCCTCGTCTTGTCAACAGCCTTGCACGATCGTCGCACGCCCGCAACCAGCTGAATTTAGTCCGTGAGAGCGGTGGTTTGCAAACCCGGCTTGAAACGGCTATTCCTCACTCAGCCCGATGTACCGCGCGCACCGCCCCGGCTTAATTGGAGGAAGAGCGCTTCCAGCCTGTTCAGGTGTTCATCCAGGTCAAACTTCTGTTCCACGGTACGCCGGGCGGCGCGGGCCAGCCGCCGCCGTTTGCCGCCATCCCCGGCCAGCTTGAACAGGGCCCGTGCCAGGGCTTCGGCATCTTCCGGGGGCACCAGCAGCCCATTTCGGTTGTGCTCGATAATCTCCGGCACCCCGCCGGCATTGGTGCCAATCGGCGCCGCACCGGCAGCCATGGCTTCCACCAGCGCCAGCCCGAAGGTTTCCTTCCGGCTGGCCAGAACCACCACATCCAGCATGGGCAACAGCTCGTGAATGCGCTGCTGGTGATCCAGGAAGCGCACCTGCTTCACCAGTCCCAGCTCGCGAACACGGGCCTCCAGCAGATCTCGAAACCCGGTCCGTCCGGCGGTTTCGCTGCCAATCATCACGAAACGAAGGTGTGGCAGGCGCCGGCTGACCTGTGCCGCCGCTTCCAGGAAAATCAAATGGCCCTTGCCCGGTTCCAGCCGCCCCACCAGTCCAATGACTGTCTGGCCGGCTCCAATCCCCAGGTGTTCCCGCCACACCGAACGCAGCAAAGGGTTGGGCCGAAAACGGGTCCGGTCCACCCCGTAGTAAATCTGGTGAATTTTTTCCCTGGATACCGGAAGGCTCTGCTGTACCAAATGTTGCAGGCGGCGGGTGACCACCACCAGGGCATCCAGTTGCCCGTACAGCCAGCGATGGTAGGGGTCTTGCTTTTTTCGTTTCGATTCAATCTGCAGGGTGAAAACCAGTTTCCCCCCGCCACCCAGCCGCCGGGCCAGAACGGCCATCGGCAGGTCCTGTGCCCGATGCAGGTGAATAATGTGGGGCCGAAACCGGCGGACGAGTCCAGCGAGCCGGATCAACCCCGCCGGGTCCAGGTAAACCCAGCGCAGCGGGATCGCCTCCAGAGGCAGGCCGGTAAACTCGCTCTGGCCGGCAAGCAGTCCGCTCCCCTCCACCACCGGCACAACCCGATGCCCGCGCCGGCTCAAATGCCCACTCAGGCGGGCCATGTACAATTCCAGCCCGCCCAGAGCCCGGTTTAAACACAGTTCAACAATGCGCAGTGGGTGCTCCCGGTTCATCCAGGCCTTCTGGACAGGGGCATCTTTCCGCTTCTCGGGGAACTCACTCATTTTCGGCATATGGGCCACAACTCAAAATAAGCTGCCGGTGGCCACCGAAAAAAGCGGAGAGTGGCAAAGGCCGAGCCAAACGGGGCAGGGAAGGTTTCCCCATTGCAATGCTTTGGGTTGCCGGTTCTCCTGGCGCAACGCCACACAAAGCCGGCTCATCGGGAAAGCACGTTCCGAGCCAGCGACAGGACCGCTTCCACCTCGATGTCGGCCAGGCAGACTAACCAGCCACAACGGCGATGGTCACACGGGTGGCAAGGTGCCTTTCCCACGACGGCAAGATGGCGCGCATTCCCGGGCGCCTGCCACAGGCGGGGATTGGTGGGACCAAACAGGGAAATGGTCGGGGTGCCTACGGCGACGGCCAGATGTTTCACCCCATTGTCGTGTGAGATGTGCAGGCGGCACAGGCTGAGGAAAGCGGCAAATGTGGTCAGGGGCCAGCGGGGCAGAATGACCGGAGGCCGGCGGCACAGGCGGGCCACCTGCGCCACATAATCCTGCTCGCCGGGCCCCACATTAAAGCAAACCAGTGCGTTCAGTCGGCCGGCCAGCAAATCGTTGAGGCGGGCGAATCGGTCCGGCATCCACTGCCGGGCCTGCCGCTTGGACTTCACAGAAAGGTTGATTACCGGCCGCTCCCGGCCGCCCGTGTGGGAGCGCAAAAAAGTTCGTGCCCGCTGGAGGTCTTCCGGGGAGAAAGAGACCTGGATCTGAGTTTCCAGCCCCTCGATGCCCACAGCTTGCAACGCCCGGCACTTTTGAATGGCGACGTAGTCTTCGCTGCGATTGGCCTGACTGAACAAATTGTAGGCCCAGCGCCGGGCCACGTTGCCCCAGCCCAGCCGCCAGCGGGCACCGGAGAGAAAACTGAGCAGGGCCGGCACGGTGGTCCCCTGATAGTCGATGACCAGGTCGTAGCGCTGGCGCCGAAGCCGGCGGGCAAAAGCGAACACCCCGAGGAGGCTGCTGGCCGGATAAGGATAGGCCCAGACCCTGTCCACCGCTTCCAGCGCTTCCAACAGGGGGGCAAAAGGGACATTGGTCAGAAAGTGTAGGGAGGCACCGGGCAATGCCTTCCTCAGCAGGGTAAACACCGGCGTGGTCAACACCACATCGCCCAGGGCCTGCTTCTGGATCACCAGGATCCGCCGCAGTTGGTTAAGATCCGGCAGGGTGTGCAACGATTGCTCCCATCCGTTTCAGTTCGGCTTCCACCTGCCGCCAGTCCCGGAGTCGGTTTCCAGTTAATTGAATGGTACGGTGGCGTTGGTCTCCAGCGGTGCCATACTGGTGCATATTGGAATGGTGGAAAATGCCCACTGTGGGCACTCTCAGGGCCACCGCCAGATGCCGGGGACCAGTATCCCCGGAGACGAACAACTGAAAGGTCGAAAACAGGGCAGCGGTCTCGGTCAGCGGTTCTTCCCACAGGTGCACCCGTTGGCGCAGGGGCGTGGGAAGGGAGCCGACCACCTTCTGGTCGGCCGGGCCGGCCATCACCCGCAGCGGCAGCCCAAAGATGCGCGGCAATGCCTGGTACAATTTTTCCACCAGCCAGCCGGGGAGGGGTTTGCGCCCGGTGGCACCCAGCCACAGGCACACGCCACCGGTTAGCTGTGGATAGCGGCTGCGGATCGCCTCGACCCGCTGTTCGGGCACCTTCAGATACGCCGGCTGTGGCGCGGCTTCCGGTTGGATGTCCTGCCACAGCCGTACCAGCGCTAGGGCATAGGGGAGGTCCGGGGGCGTTTCGACTGTACGATGGTACACCCGATCGGCCGCCCCCCGGCGAAAGCCCACCCCACAGCGGGCACGGCACCAGCGGGCCCACAGGCCCTGGGAAAGGGAGAAATGATCCGGATTGCTCGCGCTGAGGAGCACGTCCAGCTGAAGCCCCCGCCAGGCCCTGAGCAGTCCGACCAACCGCCAGGGCTTCCGAAGCAACCTCGCCTGCCGGTAAGGCCAGATGGTAAGATTTAAATCCCGGGCCGCCTCCTGGAACAGTTCGGCCACAGGGGCATGAACCAGCACGTGCAACTCGGCCTGCGGGCAACCGTGGCGAATGGCCTGCAACAGGGGAAGCAGCAGAATGCCGTTGCCAATACGCTGATCCAGCCGAAACACCCCGATCCGCCGAAGCCGCTCGGGGACCACAGCAGCCGGAGGCAGAGGCTTCCGGCCAGCCAGTAAAATGCTGTTCAGGCAGGACTTCCCCAACCGTTCCAGCCGTTTTACCACAAAGTTTGGCATGGACAAAAATCTACGCCCACCCCATCGGCGTGTCAACGGCTTTTACCGCCGGCTTCACGGGCCAAAACGGCGCCCGCATGGCCTTTCTGGAATTTTGCGTTGCGTCCCTGCCGGCTGCTTTCTACTTTTGCCTGAACGTAGAGGAAAACACGATGGCGCATATTCATCTGAACGACCGCCTGACCACCAATCTGCGACTCATCATCACCATGGTGCTTAACCTGGTGATCACGGCCACCGAGCTGGTCGGCGGCCTGCTGGCCGGCAGCCTTTCGCTGATTTCCGATGCGTTGCACAACCTGAGCGATGGCATTTCCGTGCTGATCACCTTCATCGCCATTCGCCTTAAGAGCCGCGAACATTCCTATCGGCACACCTTTGGCCTGAAACGGGCCGAAATTTTCGCCGCCGTGATTAACGCGGTGGTTTTAATCGGCATTACCGGCTACCTGCTCTACGAATCCATCGCTCGGCTGATTCACTCCTCCCCCGTGGAAGGCGGGTTGATGAGCATGGTGGCTGGGGTAGGACTGGTAGCCAATGTGATCGGGACCTGGCTGCTCCATCGGGACGCCGCCTCCAGCCTGAACATCCGCAGCTCTTACCTGCATCTGTTCAGCGATGCGCTGTCGTCTCTGGCCGTTTTATTGGGCGGCCTGGCAATCTATTTCTGGCAGGCCTACTTCTTGGACCCCCTGCTCACCCTGGTCATCGGCCTCTACATCCTGTACCAGAGCTACCAGGTGCTTGGCCAGGCGGTTCATGTTTTGATGGAAGGCGCGCCACCGGACATCGATCTGGAAGAGATTCGCCGGGCGGTGGAATCGATTCCCGAAGTGCGGGATATGCACCACCTGCACATCTGGACCGTGGGGGAAAACGACGTGCATCTGGAAGCCCACGTCAATGTGTGCGACATGCGGGTCAGCGAAACCCAGCCCATTCTTACCGAAATCGAAAAACGGCTGCTGGAACGATTTAACATTCGCCACGTTACCATTCAATTTGAATGCGACCAGTGCCCGGAGATCGGGCTGATTCATCGCGGCGAGTCCCGCCAGCTGGCCAGGAAAATGTAGGCAATTCGGCCCGGAGAGGGGAGGCCTTTCAGAGGACTCAACAAAAAGAAGAGGCATTTTATGGATCGAAAATTGCGCGTGTTGATTCTGTGTACCGGAAATTCGGCCCGCAGCCAGATGGCCGAAGGACTGATTCGTCACGTTCTGGGCGACCGAGTGGAGGTGTATTCGGCAGGCACCCATCCCAGCCGGGTCAACCCGTTTGCCATCCGGGCCATGGCCGAAATCGGCATCGACATTTCCGGCCACCGGTCCAAGCGTGTAGAGGAATTTCTGGACAAGGACCTGGATCTGGTCATTACGGTCTGTTCGGATGCCGAGGAAAACTGCCCGGTGTTTCCCGGGCGGGTCAAGCGAGCTCACATCGGCTTTGAGGATCCGGCGCGGGCCACCGGCAGCGACGAGGAGATCCTGGCGGTGTTCCGCCGTGTGCGCGACCAGATTCGGGAAAGATTGCTGCCCTTTGTTGAACAGCAGGTGGAGGCCCTGTCATGAAGCGCATCGGGCGCCTGAGCCAGGTGCTTTTTCTGGCCGGAGGCCTGTTGCTTGCCGGCTGCCCCTCCGGTTCCAATCAGATGCGGGAGCCTGCTCCTTCGGGTGAAGATCGGGAGGCCGCAGGCAGGCCGGTTAAAATCGATCAGTTGTTGGAGGCACCCACCCAATTGCGGCTGGGCAACCTGACCCTGCACCTGGAGGCCTACCTGTGGCGGGACTTTCAGCCGGTCTCTCCCCCTTCCGGACAGCCGCTTCGCGTTTCGGTAAAAATTGTGGCCCGGCCCCAACCGGAAAAACCCCTGAGTTCCTGGCTGAAGGCGCAGCGGGTCTATCTGGTTTACGGGCCGCAACACCAGACCTGGGAGGCGGATCTAAACCCCTCGGGGAGTGCACAGATCCCACCCGGCGTGCTGGAAGCGTTTGCCTCCGGCGGTCCCCTCTGGGAACCCGGAGGAAAAGTGGAGGTCATCGTCCGCCTGCAGGACCAGGAAGGACATTCTTACCTGCTGCGGGCACCCCAACAGGTTATCCAGAAAACGTATTGATTCATGGCCGAGGTCAATTCCAAAGCCGCGGTTCGCGTACTGGTCGCTTCCACCAATCCGGTGAAAGTGCAGGCTGCCCAGGAGGCTGTCCGCAAATGCTGCCCCCGGGTGGTGGTGGAAGGACACCGGGTGGCTTCCGGTGTGGCGGCACAGCCCTGTAACGAGGAAACCTTTACCGGCGCCCGCAATCGTGTGGAACAACTGGCCGGCCTGGGCCTGGAAGCCGATTTTCTGATTGGCATTGAGGGAGGCATTGTACAGCTGTACCGCCGCTGGTTTGCTCTGGGGGTCATATGTGTCCGGCACCGTTCCGGCCGGGAGGCCTTCGGCACTTCACCGGCCTTCGAGCTGCCCGAGCCCATCGTGCGGCAGTTGCTCTCCGGAAAGGAGCTGGGTACGGTTATGGACGAGTTAACCGGCCGGCACAACACCAAGCAGCAGATGGGCGCCATCGGCATTCTAACCGGCGGCGTCATGGACCGCAAAAGCCTTTACGTTCAGGGATTAATCACTGCGCTGGTCCCTCTCCTCAACCCCCGGCTCTACTTCGACCAATCCTGAAAGCCGGCCAGGCCGTTCTCTCTACCGGCCACGTCTGGAGTCGTCCAAAAAGTAAAGCAAGGTGAGTCTAATTGCGAATATTTGCCTATCGCCGTTTGTCGTAAAGGATGGCCTGCACCTGCAGGTTTTCGACGAAACACGGCAATTCAAGCAAAACCAACACCCTTGTGTTCCTTGATTTGTAGGGAATTCGTCCCATTCGCCCCCACTTTTTGCATGAGAGTGGATCGTGGGGGTGAGTTGAATTAAGTCCGATGCTTGTGAAATTATTGTTGCATAAACATGCAGCAATGCCAACTTCTTGGACGCCCCCATGGCGCGCAGCCCGGCGGAGCAGAGCAATCCCTCAGGTGCCTGTCCGGAACAGAAAAGCCGGGGGGAGGTCATGTTCCAGAACACAAAGAAGCCGCACGCTGGGAGGAGATGATGCGTGCGGCTTCTTTTAGGTTGAGGAGGGGA
>RFHE01000059.1 GCA_003696445.1 Calditrichota bacterium
AGCACATCCCGCTGGACCATCTGGTGCCGGCGACGGCCTTTTACGCTGCTTACGTGCAGCAGTTTTGAGAAAGCGAGAAAATGCGTCCGAAATCCAGATATGACCGAAAAAGTCGATTCAATGAACCAATAATGCTGTCGTGAACAATAAGTAAACAGATAACCATTCAACCGCTTGCATGCATTCAGGAGAAAGGGCTATGTACGGTTCACTAAAAGGAAAAGACTACATCTCCACGCAGGACTGGAGCAAGGAGGAGCTGGAGCTGGCGCTGGAAAAAGCCGCCGAGTTGAAGTTCATGTTCAAGAACGGGATTCCGCATCGCTTTTTGCCGGACAAGACCATTTTTCTGCTCTTTTTCGACAAATCTACCCGCACGCGCAACAGCTTCGAGGCGGGAATCACCCAGCTGGGGGGCCACGCCCATTTCATTGAGGCCTCCACCTCTCAGATCGCCCATGGCGAGAGCCCCAAGGATACCGGCATCATCCTCTCCTCTTACGGGCATGGCATCGCCATTCGGCACGATCTGGTTCCCGGTGAGGGCAACGCCTACATGCGGGAGATTGCTCGCTGGGCGGACAAGCCGGTGATCAACATGCAATGCGACGTGGACCATCCCTGCCAGACGCTGGCCGACCTGATGACCATTCGGGAACGGTTCGGCAAAAATTTGCGCGGATTGAAAATCGCCGTTTCCTGGGCTTACGCTCCCTCCTACGCCAAACCGCTGTCGGTACCGCAGGGGCTGATCATGCTGATGACCCGTTTCGGCCTGGACGTGACCCTGGCCCATCCCCCGGAATTCAAGCTGATGGATTCGGTGATGGAGATCGCCCGGAAGAATGCGCAGGAAGCAGGCGTAAAATTTGAAGTGGTGGACGACATGGATGCGGCCTTCGAGAATGCGGACATTGTTTACCCGAAGAGCTGGGGCATCGAGTCGCTGTTTCACAAGCCGGAAGAAGCGCTGGCTGTGGCCAAGAAATACCAGGATTGGATTTGCGACCAGCGGCGGATGAAGCTGGCCAGACCGGAAGCCATCTACATGCACTGCCTGCCGGCCGACCGGGGCAACGAGGTAACCGATGAGGTGATCGACGGGCCGCAATCGGTGGTGTACCAGGAAGCCGAGAACCGGCTGCACACCTGTAAGGCCATCATGGCGCTGACCATGTAGCCGGCCGAAACGATTCAGGAGGATGGGTCGCATGGACCTGATCATTCGCCAGGGGGACCTGGTGCTGCCCGGCGGCAAGGTGCAGCGGGGCGATGTGGGCATTCGCGACGGGGTTATTGCCGCCATTGCACCGCAGCTCTCCGAAAGCGCCCGCCGGGAAATCGATGCCACCGGACAGCTGGTGTTCCCCGGCTTCATCGATCCACACACCCACATGGGAATCCCCATTCTGGACACCTTTTCCATCGACGATTTTGAATCGGGGAGCCGAGCGGCTGCCGCCGGCGGGGTGACCACCATTCTGGACTTTACCGTTCAGCGGCCCGGCCAATCGCTGGAGGAGGCGCTGGACGAGCGGCTGGCCCTGGCCCGGGGCAGATGCCATGTGGATTTTAACATCCACGTCAACATCACCGACCGGCCGGAGCGCTGGCTGAGCCAAATCGAAGCGCTGTGCCGGCGCGGCTTTACCAGTTTTAAGGTGTTTTCCACCTACCGCCAGGCCGGCATGATGATCCGCTGGCCGCAATTCCGGCAGGTGCTGGCCGCCATTCGCGATGCCGGCGGCCTGTTGATGTTGCACGCCGAGGACAACGATCTGATTGAACGGGACACCGAGGCCCACCTGAAGGCCGGGCGGCTGGATCCCATTTACCACGCCCGCAGCCGCACGCCGGAAGCCGAAGCGCGGGCCATTCAGAGGGCCGCGGAGATTGCCGGCGAGCTGGAGGCCGAGCTCTACATCGTGCACCTGAGCAGCGCCGCGGGTCTGGAGGCCGGACTTCGGGCCCGCCGGCAGGGCGTAAGGATCTACCTGGAAACCTGCCCGCAGTACCTGCTGCTGGACGAATCCCGCTACCTGCAGGCAAACGGTCATTGGTACATCACCACCCCGCCGCTGCGCAGCCCGGCGGATCGGGAAGCGCTGTGGGCCGCCCTGGCCAGGGGAGATATCGACACCGTGGGCACCGATCACTGCCCCTTTACCCGTGCCCAGAAGGAAGCCGGCGGCCGGCAATTCCACCGTACGCCCAACGGCCTGCCCGGGGTGGAATGGCTCTTTCCCCTCCTCTACACCTACGGCGTGGCGGAAGGGAAACTGAGCCTGCAGCGGCTGGTGAGCGTTCTGGCCGAAAACAGCGCCGGCCTGTTCGGGTTGGATCACCGGAAGGGCCGGCTGGCCCCCGGCATGGATGCCGATCTGGTCATCTGGGACCCTTCGGCCAGGGGCCACATCGACGGGGCGCGCCAGCACGGGCGGGCGGACTGGTCTCCTTACCAGGATTTCCCGCTGGCCGGCCGGGTGCGCTGGACGCTGGTGCGCGGACACACGCTGGTGGCAGACGGCCACTTTGTGGGGCAGGAGGTTCACGGTAGCCTCATCCCGGCACGGAGCAGAACGCAAACAGCGTCCGGTTAGAGGGAACCGCGCCCGCAGATGAGCAAGTGCAAACTTGGCCTTCGGGGAGTATTGGGCACATCGCATTCACCGTCCCTGCTCAAATGCCCCCGGCCGGGAGACACATGGCGCAGACCGCTGTAGGTCGCCCGCGGCAAGAAAATTGCCCACGGCTGGATCGGAGGCGCAACAAGCGGGCGCTGCAGCAGCAGTGCAGGAACATTTTTTGCGGACCTTTCTTCTTGAAAGCGCGTTACCATGGGTTGAAGGTGGAATAGGCACAGGGTGCCGAGTACAGTGCCTGGCTTTGCCGGCCCTGCCTGGCGGGGCGGCGGTACAGTACAATGGAAATTGTGGAGAACATTCTGGGGGAGAGTATGAACACAAGCCGACTTTTTGCTTTGCTTCTGGTCGCTGGTCTTGGACTGATTGTGGGCTGCAGCACGGACGCCTCGCCAACCGGGGGAACTGCCGACCGGAATCTGATTGCCAACTCCTCCTTCGAGAAAAACGGCCAGCCCACCCTGGAAAACTGGTTTGTGGAGGATACCTCTAAAATTCAATTTGTGAAGGATGCTCCGCCCGGGGGCGGCCTGTGGTCGGTAAAGCTCTTTGCCGATCAGCCGGCGCCATTGCCCAAGTCGCCGGCTTACCCGGTCCCCCTTCCCCCCGGCAAGCACATTCTGGCCTTCTCCATTTACGGAAAATCGAAAGGCATACCCGGAGCGGCACTGCTTGTCCTGAAAAATGGAAACAACCGCCAGGTGGTTGCTTTCCATAGCGTGACCGACAGCACCTGGACCCGCTATGCCCTGGAGGACACGCTGGACTTGCAGCCCGGGGACAGTCTTTTTGTTCTGCTCTTTGGAGGTGGCAGCGAAATACTGTTCGGCGAGACCAGCTTCGACCGGGTGGAACTGGTGGAACAGGAAGGCAATTAAATTCTGCTTCGGCTCGCGATCCCGTGCCACTCGCTGAATGGCGCCCTGGCAAAAGATCTGTGAGGTTGGCTTCCCGCTCTCCTGTTACGGTTACCCCCGTGCAAGCCACCGCAATCGGTCCGTACCCGCACACGTCCCCGGCCAAACTCAACCTCAGAAATCGGTAGCGTCGGTTAAAAAAACCCTTTCTAAATCGGAACAACTCCTATATATTGGTTACTCCGATTTCAGAACGATCGGCAAAAAACACTCAACCGAAAGGACCACTCACCTGGACCCTGATCTAAAAACCCTGGAAGAGGCCTTCCGCCGGTACAATCTGAAAATCACCCCCCAGCGGATTGCCATTTACCGGGAGCTGCTGGCTTCCAGCGAACACCCGTCGGCGGTGGTGATTCACGAGCGGATACGGAAGACTTACCCGAACGTATCCCTGGACACGGTGAACCGTACCCTGCTCACCTTCGCCGAAATCGGGCTGGTCCGGGTGGTGGAGGGCCGGGGCGATCCCAAGCGGTTCGACCCCAATCTGAGGCCACACCATCATTTCCGTTGCCTGCGCTGCGGCCAGATCTTTGACTTTTACAACGAACAGTACGATGCCCTGGAGCTACCCGCCGAGTTGCAGGAAAAATTTGTGGTAACTTCCAAGCGGGTCAGCTTGGAGGGCATCTGCGATCGATGCCGGAGGCTGGATCCGTAGGTTTTTTCCACACCCGGGGAGCTTTGGGGCCGGTATCGGCTGGCCTGCTGTGCTGGTTGGAAAAGCTGTTTGGCCCCCTGCCCAAACCGGTTCAACAGAAACAGAATATCGGAGATCACTCAATTCTCACTTAAACCCCGAATCAATGTTCAACAAAAGGAGTGCATCATGAGCCAGACTCACCCCAAGGGCCCTGCAGCCCTCTGTCGAAAGCCCACCACCCTGGGCGGCAACCTGATTCGAGAATGGTGGCCGGATCAGCTGAATTTGAAAATTCTCCACCAAAACTGCCCGGAAATTACGCCGCTGGAGCGGGACTTCAACTACCGGAAGGCCTTCCTTTCCCTGGATTATGCGGCGCTGAAAAAGGACCTGATGGATTTGATGACCCGATCCGAGGACTGGTGGCCGGCCGATTATGGCCATTACGGGCCGTTGTTCATCCGCATGGCCTGGCACAGTGCCGGCACCTATCGCATCACCGATGGGCGAGGCGGGGCCTCCACGGGCAATCAGCGTTTTGCCCCGGTCAACAGCTGGCCGGACAATGTGAATCTGGACAAAGCCCGCCGCCTACTCTGGCCGATCAAGAAAAAATACGGCAACAAAATCTCCTGGGCGGACCTGATCATCCTGGCCGGCAATGTGGCCCTGGAATCGATGGGCTTCCAGACCCTGGGGTTTGCCGGCGGCCGGGAGGATGCCTGGGAACCGGAGGAGGATATTTACTGGGGCTCGGAAATCCAATGGCTGGACGATAAGCGCCATACCGAGGACGGTACTCTGGAGGGGCCTCTAGCCGCCGATCACATGGGGCTGATCTACGTGAATCCGGAAGGCCCCGGCGGCCAGCCCAATGCGCTGGAAGCGGCCAAGTACATCCGCCAATCCTTTGCCCGCATGGGCATGGACGACCTGGACACGGTGGCGCTGATCGTCGGCGGCCACACCTTCGGGAAAACCCACGGCGCGGCCGATGGCAAAAAATATCTGGGTCCAGAGCCGGAAGGGGCACCTCTGGAAGAGATGGGGCTGGGCTGGAAGAACAGCTTCCGCAGCGGCAAGGGACCGGATACCATCACCAGCGGCATCGAAGGGGCCTGGACTCCCACCCCCACTCGCTGGGACAACAGCTTCCTGCGCCTGCTGTTCAAGTACGACTGGAATCTGGTCAAAAGTCCGGCTGGGGCCTGGCAATGGGTGGCCGCCAATCCCGATCCGGAAGACATGGTGCCGGATGCCCACGACCCATCGAAGAAACATGCCCCCATCATGCTGACCACCGACCTGGCCCTACGCATGGACCCGATTTACCGGCCCATTGCCCGGCGCTTTCTGGATAACCCGCAGGAGCTGGCCGATGCCTTTGCAAAAGCCTGGTTCAAATTGATCCACCGGGACATGGGGCCGCGCAGCCGCTACTTGGGACCGGAAGTGCCCGAGGAGGAATTTATCTGGCAGGACCCCCTGCCGCCGGTGACCCACAGGCTGATCGACCAGCAAGACATCAAGGCCCTGAAAGCCCAGATTCTGGACAGCGGTCTTTCCACTCGCGAGCTGGTTTACACGGCTTGGTCGGCTGCTTCCACCTTCCGCGGATCGGACAAGCGCGGGGGAGCTAATGGGGCACGCATTCGCCTGGCCCCGCAAAAAGACTGGGAGGTCAACCACCCGGAGCAGTTGCAGAAGGTGCTCTCCACCCTTGAGGGAATCCAGCAGGCCTTCAATCAGTCCGCCCCGGATGGCAAGCAGGTTTCCCTGGCCGATCTGATCGTCCTGGGCGGCTGTGCAGCTGTGCAGCAAGCAGCCAGAAAAGCCGGGTTCGAAGTGGAGGTGCCCTTCACCCCCGGCCGAACCGACGCCTCCCAGCAGCAGACCGATGTGGAATCCTTTGCCTACCTGGAGCCGGTAGCCGACGGCTTTCGCAATTACCTGAAGGCCGGGGTCAAGGATCGGCCGGAAGAATTGCTCATCGACAAAGCGCAGCTGTTGAAACTGACCCCGCCGGAAATGACCGTACTGGTGGGCGGTCTGCGCGTGCTAGGCGCGAATTACCGCAACGCCCCTCACGGCGTGCTGACCGACCAGCCGGGCACCCTGAACAATGCCTTCTTCGTCAACCTGGTGGACATGGGTACCGAGTGGCAGCCGGTTTCCGACAACGAATTTGAAGGGCGAGATCGTGCCACAGGCCAGGTAAAGTGGAAGGCCACCCGGGTGGATCTGGTGTTCGGCTCCAACTCCCAGCTAAGGGCGCTGTCCGAATTCTACGCCCAGGACGACAGCCGGGAGAAATTCGTCCGAGATTTTGTGGCCGCCTGGAACAAGGTCATGAACCTGGACCGCTTCGACCTGCTGGAAGCCTGAGCAAAGGCCCGCTCATTTAAATGCAATCCAGCCCCTCGAGCCAGCAACCCTGGCCGGGGGGCTTTTTGTTTGCAGGTAAGGTGATTTCCCTAGACCGGGAATTACCTGAAATTCTGTGACCCGCCCCTCCCGAGATTTACAGACTCTGTAATGCTTACCAGAATGCTCATCTTCTCGCTCGGGAGAAATCCTCAATCCACACTCATCAGAAATTCAGCCAATCGATTCACCCGAGACCATCAAGCACAGTTGCCGATAACCCCGCTGATCCAGGCTTGCATTTTGAAAAACCTCAAATTTGCTTTTTGCGGTCACAAAGCTGCAAAGGCCGAAAAAGACAGGCCCGTTGTGCAGCGAGCTTCTTCTGCTTTCGCTTTCTATAGACTGCTTAGAAACCACAGGAGGCATTGATCGGCCTGATGGGTGTTCCGGAGAAATGTCTGGAGGGAAAAAACCGAATCGCAGAAAAATTCTGCAAACCACTTGAAAATTTCATTTCCTACGGCGATGGTCTGTTTTTTTGTGGGGACATAATCCCCTTTGCCGAAGCCGGTTTACAGGAGGTGGGCAAAGCCCTTTTCAACGGTTTCGTTTAAATCTTGAAACCGATCAGCACGCTTTTTGTTGACAAAAACAGCCTCCATTGCTAAATTACAATTGTCCTTCCGAGAGAGCCGATCCGGAACGCTGAGCTCGCTGGGTAACCGCGCAAACGGATCTTTCATTTTTTGGTTTTGCTGACAGCTCATTGACCTCCTCTTAGAAAAATAGAACAAGCAAAGCAGTTCCCTTAAAAGCTTTCCCCAAAGTAGTCCTGGCGCAATTGTTTTATTGAGGATTTGCCCGTTTCAATACAGGGCACCTTTGGCATCAAAATCACATTTCGAACCCGGCGGTTTTTTCGAAGAACGGCAGACCTCGCAATAGTGCTCATGCTGATTGGAGGCGGTGCTATCCATCACCTGCTCATTCACCGGCGCCGGGAAATGCCCGTTCGAGGATAGTGCCTCCCCGGCGTTCCAAAATAATATTTCAACACAGGTCAGGAGGATTGGATCATGAAAAACGCCTCCAACTGGATGGGTGGACTCGTTGTCGTCTTGTTAACGGCATTGGTGCAAATGGCCTGGACACAGAACAACTTCTGGGAAGCCACGCAGGGTCCCGCAGGGGCAAGTGTGGCGCATGTTTTGGTCAGCTCCGGTGGAGATATTTTCCTGAGCGTGGAAGGTCGCGGTTTGTTCAGATCTGTTGATGGAGGCACCAGTTATCAGCAATTGCAACAGGGCTTGCCGGCGGCACCCATTCTTTCCCTGGCTCAGAACAACAACGGCGATTTGTTTGTGGGTTTTACTAACTATGGCATCTACAAATCGAGCGACAACGGAGACACCTGGACGCAAGTTTATAACGATTTGCTCTGGCGAGACATCTTTTGCCTCTATATTGATCCGCAAAACGGGGACATTTTTGCCGGTACCGCCTTCGGGACCGACGGGGCAGTCATCCGTTCCACAGACGGTGGTTCTACCTGGCAACGCTTTGAAGCCGGCCTGGAAGAGACTTACCGCATTCAGAGCATTGTGGTACAACCGTCCACTGGCTTTGTCTTTGCCGGATCACAACAAAAGGGGGTGTTCCGCTCTACCGACCGAGGCGCCACCTGGAGCCCGTTCAATCCCAATTTAAACTACCAGAACATTCTTGCCCTGGCAGCAACCTCCACCGGTGATGTTTTTGCCGGAGCCGATTCAACCATCCTGAAACATGGGGTTTTTCGCCTCTCGGCGGGCGGCAACTCCTGGTCCCTGGTGCTTTCAACCAGCCGAACGGTTAGTTCCATTTTCGCCAGCGACACGGACATCCTGGTGGGCACGGAAGGGGAGTGGATATTTCAATCCAGCGATGGAGGAACGACCTGGACACAACGATTCAACGGCCTGAGAAGTGCCCTGGTGCTGGATGTGTTCGTAAGCGCGAACCAGGAAATATTTGCCGCCACCCATTGCGCCGGTTTATTCAATTCGCTGGATCAGGGCAACTCCTGGGCGCCCTTAAACGGCGATCTTCGTTACACCCATATTCGGTCTCTTGCCGCCAACCCGGTTTCGGGGGCCATTTTTGCCGGAACCCACTGCGGCGGCGTCTTTCGTTCCACCGACGGCGGCATGAACTGGTCCTGGGTCGGCCTGCCCCACGAAAATGTGAACGCGCTTCTTGCCACCGACCAAGGCACGGTGTTTGCGGGTACCGGGACCCCCTCGCCGCTTGGGTCCAATGGCGACATTTATCGCTCCAGCGACGATGGAAACAGCTGGACGCCGGTAACCCCACATAACGATGGGTACCTCTCTCTGGCCCAGGCGCCCGACGGCACGATTTATGCCGGAACCGGCTTCTTTTCCCTGTGCGGATTTTCCATCTGTGACTACGGGGACATTTTTCATTCCAATGATCCCGGCGGATTCAGTTGGACTCGCGTGGCCAACCGCCTCGATGACCACGTTTTTGGCCTGGCAGTCAATCCAACTGGCCGCGTTTTCGTAGCAACCCGAGAAGGGGTTTATCGGTCCTTCAGCACCTTCTGGCATAAAATTCTTAACGGGGATGCCAGGTCCGTGCTCGCAGTGGGCGATACCGTGTTCGTCGGCACCTCCGATGGCATCTTTCGATCGGTGGACGAAGGCGAATTCTGGGATCAGGTCCTCAGCCTGCCCAATAATTACACCTGGAGCTTACTGGCCGATCCGCAGGGAAATGTTTATGCAGCCACCGAAAAAAGTGGTATCCTGCAATCCACCGATGGCGGCATCAACTGGACTTCAATCAATAGCGGGTTGTCCAACCTGGATGTACGTTCCCTGGCCTTCGATCCCCAGACCGGCCGCATTTTCGCCGGCACAGAGGGTGATGGGGTTTTCCGAAGTTTGAATCTGGTGACCGGCATCAAGCCCCTCGCGGAGGCATCGCCGGCCATAACATTTGAGCTGTTACCCAACTATCCCAACCCCTTTAATCCTTCCACAATAATTGCTTTTAGGGTAGGAAACACACAGACCGGGGGTATGGCGCGGGTAACCCTGGCGGTTTACGATCCGCTCGGCCGGC
>RFHE01000060.1 GCA_003696445.1 Calditrichota bacterium
GCCGAAGGTGATGTGCTGTGCGCCGAGGGCCACCTGAGCGGCGACGTCCTCAAGGACCACCTCCACCGGCACCACCCGAAATCGCCCGCCGTAGACCGGAACCACCGGGCAGTGCCGGCAGTGGTGTTTGCAGCCCCGGGAGGCTTCGGTGTAACCGGCCAGCCGCTGGCTGCCATCGGGCAGAACCAGCCGGGCATAGTTTTCCAGCGGCGGCAGCAAATCACGTTTCGGGGGCAAAAACGGAATCCTGTCCAGGACCACCTGGTTGGCAACCGTTGTCTTTCGGTCGCCGGGTGATGCCAGAAGGGCGGAGGCCAGCTCCACCAGTCGGCTTTCAAATTCGCCGCCAATGCAGTAGCTTACGCCCTGCTCCTGCAACCAGCGGGCATTGAGCGGTGCGTAGAGCCCGAAGGCCACTATCGGAGCCTGCGGGTTGAGGCTGCGGAGGCGAGGCAACAACGCCAGAGCCAGCCGTGTGGCCGTGTGCATGGGCAGGTACAGGCCGATCAGGTCGGCTTCGGCGACCAGCTTGTCTGGAGGCGGGTGAATCGCTGCATCGACCAGCTGCACTGCAAAGCCGGCATGCTGGAGCTGAGCCGCAGCCGAGGCCAGCCCGAAAGGCGGACGGCCCAGCTCGTAGGTCGAAATCAACACAATCTTGGACATGATCCGGGGGATGTGAAAATTCGTCCTATTTGGATGGCTGGTAATAGGGGTTGGTTCCGCTGGCGTGGTCGGTCACGTCCAACACCTCGGTAATCTCCGGTACCGCCTGTTTAATCATGACTTCGATGCCCTGTTTGAGGGTAACATCCACCATGCCACACCCCCGGCAGCCGCCGCCCAGCTCGATGTAAACCTTGTTGTCCTTCACGTCAATCAGGCGCACCGAACCGCCGTGCAGGGCCAGGGCTGGATTAATCTGCTCTTCGAACAACCGCTGCAGTTTCTCAGCCACCGGGCCTTCCAATTTGGTCCCGGGTTGCATTCTGGGCGGTGCGTCGATTCGGAATCCGCCGCCCATCATGTTTTCCACGAAATCCAGTGTGGCCTCTTCCACAAAGGGCAGGCTCTCCGGGTCGATGTACACATCGAACCCTTCGAAGGAGACCACCGTGTCCTCGGGCAACTGTTCTCCTTCCTGTACAAAGGAAAGCCCGTATTCTGCTTTCAGTGGCGATTTCGCCTCAGCAATCACCCGAATCCCCAGCACAGGCTGATCGCTGTTAGCGATAAGCTCACGCAACTTGGCCTGGGCTTTTTCAGTAATCTTTAGCATTGCAAAAACCTCGTTGTATGGTAAAATACATTTGTTTTCTACCCAAATTAAATGCACCGGGTTTCGCTTTCGGTGTGGAATATTTTAAGGGTTCTTTACTGCCAACACAAGAAGTTAATGGGAAGGGTTGGAAAAGCGGTCCTTTCTTGCTAACCTGGTGGAGCGAGCGGTTGGTGAAAATCGAAAGGGCAGGAGGCAGATGGAGAGCAGTGTCGGGAGCATTTCCTTTGGCCTGGCCTTGAGCGGCGGCGCGGCCCGGGGAGCTGCCCATATCGGTGTACTTGAGGTGCTGGAGTCAGCCGGATTGCGGCCGGCCATGATTTCAGGGACGTCAGTGGGTGCGCTTGTCGGCGGGCTATATGCCTTCGGCAAAACGCCGGCACAGATCCTGGCCCTGGCGCACAAGTTGAGCTGGTCCAAAATTTCCTCCTTTTCCCCGTCGCGATTGGGTTTGCTCAGCAACGAAGAAATCGCTTCCCTGGTGGAGGATCAGGTGGGCAAGGTTCGCATTGAGGACGCGCCCATCCCCCTGGCCATTGTGGCAACCGACATTCGGAGCGGGGAAAAGGTCGTGTTTCGGGAGGGCAACCTGGCCGAAGCGGTGATGGCCAGTTCCTGTCTGCCTGGGATTTATCGGCCGGTAAACATCAACGGACGACTTCTGGTAGATGGATTTCTGGTAGAAAATGTGCCCCTGTCTCCGCTGGTCGAGGCCGGTCTGGCCGTTCGGGTCGCGGTGAACCTGGGCGCCGAACGAGAATACCGGGAACTGGAAGATTTATTTGATGTGATCTTGAATGCCATGGAAATTGCCATCGACGCTAATACGATGAATGCCCTGCGGCAGGCGCAGGTAATCATCGGACCCCGCCTGGCCCGATTCAGCCGTCGGGATCCGGCCCACGTGCCGGACATGTACGAGGAAGGCCGCCGGGCTGCCCGGGACATGCTGCCTCAATTGCAGGCCCTGGTTCAACCGCCGCCACCTCCTGGCTTCTGGAAACGCCTGTGGCGTTCGTTAAAAGGATAGCCCTCTTCCGGCCGCGTTCCGGGAAATACTCGGGAACAGGATCCGGGGTCAACCCCTGTTTTTCTGCTGGTATTTCTTTTTGAGCAAGGAGGCCACCAACGGCGGGACGAAATTGGAGACGTCGCCACCAAACATGGCCACCTCCCGCACAATGGAGGAATTCAGGTAGGTGTAATGCTCATGCGGCATTAAAAACACGGTAGCGATGCCTTCGGAGAGCTGGCGATTGACCAGCGCCATTTGAAATTCGTATTCAAAATCGGAAACAGCCCGTAGCCCGCGAATAATGGCCACCGCCTTTTTGCTGCGGGCATAATCAACTATGAGC